>JBDTWT010000218.1:0-2502 GCA_040006555.1 Chloroflexota bacterium | reverse complement strand
GAGCTGAAGCGGCTCGTGCTCTTCGTGGACTACCTCCAGAAGGTGCCCGTGATTCCGGAGCCCCGCGACGAGGAGGAGAAGGTGACGCGCATCGTGTCCGGCCTCAAGGACATCGCGCTGTCGCTCGAGATCCCGGTGATCGCCATCGTCGCGGCCGACCGCGAGGGACTGAAGGCTTCGCGCGTGCGGCACCACCACCTGCGCGGCTCGTCGGCGATCAACTACGAGAGCGACATCATCATCATCCTGAACGAGAAGTACAACATCGTCGCCAAGGTCAACATCGAGTTCAATCCGTACCAGGCCCAGCGTTACCGCGATTGGGTCATTGCGACCATCGAGAAGAACCGCGGCGGTCAGGACAACGTCGACCTGGAGTACGAGAAGCTCTTCGAATACAGCTGCTTCGATCCTACCGGTCGCGTGACCGGGGAGAAGCTGATCGAGGAACGGCTCTACAACGACTGAATGGAGCCGACGCCACCGCTCGATCCATACGTGGTCCTGCAGGTCCTGCACACCGCCGAGGACGAGGTCATTCGCGCGGCCTTCCGAGCGCTCGCGTTCAAGTTCCATCCTGACCGCGACTCCAGCGAGTACGCCGCGCGGCGGATGAGCGAGATCAACCTCGCCTACGCCCTGGTCAAGACGCCCGGCGCGCGAGCTGCCTTCGATCGCCGACGGCGCATGGCCACCCAGGTGGCCGCCGCCGACCTGTCGCCCCTCGCGCCGCCGGTCTCCGTGCCGTCTGACACCCATTCGGCCCGGCTGAGCTTCGGCCGCTACGCGGGATGGACGCTCTCACAGGTCGCGCGCTGGGACATCGACTACCTGCGGTGGCTCAGCCGCCACTCGTCGGGCATCCGCTTCAAGTCCGAGATCGACCGGCTCCTCCAATCGCGAGGCTCTGCGACCGCCTGACCGCGGCCGCGACCCACCACCGACCTGCGCTAGGCTGTACCGGGTGATGGCCCCACGACAGACCGATGCTGGCCCGCCGCTGCGGGCCGTGTTCCTTGACATCGGCGACACGATCATGCGGCCGAACCCCTCCTGGGAGCACGTGTACGCCCTCGCCTTCGCGGAGTTCGGCGTCAAGGTCCAGATCGACGATCTGGATCGCGCCCTTCGCGATGCCTACCGTCACGGTGGCTGGGGCATGGAGGGCGGATTCGAGCCGAACGAGGAGACCAGCTTTCGCCGGACGGTCGAGCTGGACGGCGCCGCGATCGCCGTCCTCGGGCTCGAGCCGATGCCGGAGGCCTTCTATCGCCGCCTGGCCGAGCTGTTCCTGCGGACGAGCCACTGGCACGTCTTCCCTGATGCCTACCCGGCGCTGGCAGCGCTGAAGGAGCGTGGCCTCGTCGTCGGCGCGGTGAGCAACTGGGTCTGGAACCTCCCCGAGCTGCTCCACGCGCTGGACATCGTCTCCGCGTTCGACTTCATCGCCGCCAGCGCGCGCATCGGCTTCGAGAAGCCACACCGCCGGATCTTCGAGTGGGCTCTCGAGCGAGCGGGCGTGCCGCCGGAGACGGTCATCCACGTCGGCGACCACATTGGTGCGGACGTGGAGGGCGCCCGCGGCGTGGGCATCTCGCCGGTCCTCATCGACCGCTTCGGCCGGCACGCGGCCGAGGACGTTCCGGAGGGCGTGCCCGTCATCACCTCGCTCGACGCGCTGATCCCGATCGTCGACGCCAGGCTCGACGGAGCGCGCGCGGCGTGACGGATACGTGGCGTTGCTTCGTGGCCGTCCCAATCGGGCACGAGCTGCAAGCCGAGCTGGCGACCTCGATGGGGGATTGGCGACGGCGGCCGGACCTCGCCGGCCTGCGCTGGTCCGAGCCCGAGTCCTGGCATCTCACGCTCGCCTTTCTTGGCGACGTCCCCGCGGCGGATCTCCCGCGCCTCACGTCGGCGCTCGAGGCCGCGGGCCGCGGACACGAGGTCGGCGAGCTGCGCACCAGCGGCCTCGGGGGCTTCCCGTCGACGGCGCGCGCGCGCGTCGCGTGGTGTGGCGTCGCGGACCCCGCCGGGCGCCTCGGCGCGCTCGGCGACGCCGTGCGCGACGCGCTCGCGCTGCCCCGGACCGAGCCGTTCAACGCGCACGTCACCCTCGCCCGCGCGCGATCAGCGCCAGTCGACCTTCGCCCATGGCTCGCCTCCGCGCGGGTGCTCGAGGTCCGCGTCCCGGTGGATCGCGTGGAGCTCATGCGCAGCCACCTCGGCCGGGGACCCGCGCGGTACGAGGTCCTCGCGAGCGTTTCGCTCGGAGTCCCCGCCGGTGTCTGAGCTGCCGGTTCGGCTGCGCCCGCCATACGTCGCCGTGATCGGCGACTCCGACCCGCGGGGACCGGACGCGAACCGCATCCTCGAGTGGGCCGAGGAGATCGGCCAGCAGCTGGCGCGCGGCGGCGCCACCGTCATCACCGGCGGCCTCGGCGGCGTCATGCGGGCGTCGGCGCGGGGAGCGCTGGGGGCCGGGGGCGAGACGATCGGCAT
>JBDTWT010000217.1:0-2550 GCA_040006555.1 Chloroflexota bacterium | reverse complement strand
GCCATGCTCTCCGGCCCCGACGGCGTCGAGGAGTTCGCGGCGATCGATCCGCTCGAGGCGCTTCGGTCCGTGCTCCCCGCCGAGGCTCCCGCGAGCGACGACCCGGCGTTCCCACTCGCGTCCGGCGTCGGGTACCTCGCGTACGAGGTCGCCGCGCGATGGGAGCGGGTGCCCGTTCCCGACCGCGATCCGCTCGACATGCCGGACGCCGTCTTCCACCTGCCGTCGTCCGTGATCGTGTTCGACCACCTGCCGCAGGTCGCCCGGCTCGCGACCCTCGATGGTCCGGGTGCGACCCAGCGGCTCGAGGAGATCGCCCACGTCCTGGCGACGCCCGTCGCGGCCGAGGCGCCCGCCAGGTTCGCGTCGGGAGAGGTGCCGGCGGAAGCCGATCCGGACGCGCGCGCGCGGTTCGAGGCCGGCGTGGCGCGGCTCGTCGAGGAGATCCACGCCGGCGAGATGCTCCAGGCCGTCATCGCGCGCCGCTTCACGGTGCGCACCGCGCGCAGCTCGCTTGAGATCTATCGGTCGCTGCGACGGATCAACCCGTCTCCGTACCTCTTCCACCTCGATCTGCAGGCCGTGAGCGACGGCGCGGCGCTCGTCGGGGCCTCGCCTGAGCTCCTCGTCCGCGTCCGGGGCGACGAGGTGGTGACGCGGCCGATCGCGGGCACGCGGCCTCGGGACGAGGACCCGGCACGCGACGCGGAGCTCGAGGCGGAGCTGCGGGCCGATCCGAAGGAGCTGGCCGAGCACGCCATGCTCGTGGATCTCGCCCGCAACGACGTGGGACGCGTGGCATCGGCGGCGAGCGTCGAGGTCACCACCCTGCGCTCGGTCGAGCGCTTCCGCCACGTCATGCACCTCGCGAGCGAGGTCCATGGTCGCCTCCGGGACGACCTCGACGCGTTCGACGCCGTCCGAGCGGTGTTTCCGGCCGGGACCCTGTCAGGCGCGCCGAAGGTGCGCGCCATGGAGGCGATCGCAGAGATCGAGGGCGAGCGCCGCGGGCCGTACGGCGGGGCGGTGGGCTATTTCTCCCCACACGACGTGGAATGCGCGATCACCATTCGGAGCGCGGTCATCCGGGACGGGCGCGCGACCGCGCATGCGGGCGCGGGTGTCGTCGCCGACTCGGTCCCCGAGCGCGAGGCGGCCGAGGTGAGCGCCAAGGCGGCCTCGATGCTGGCGGCCATCGGTGCGGAGGTGCCGGCGTGAGCATCCGGGTCTTCCTCCTCGACAACTACGACTCGTTCACGTACAACCTCGTCCACCTCATCGCGCGTACCGGGGCGGAGGTGACCGTCGCCCGCAACGACCAGGTGACGGTCGACGAGATCCGCGCCATGGACGCCGATGCGATCGTGATCTCCCCCGGACCGTCGCGTCCGGAGCGAGCCGGGATCAGCGTTGCGCTCGTGCAGGAGCTCGGTCCATCGGTGCCGATCCTCGGCGTCTGCCTGGGGCACCAGGCCATCGGCCTTGCCTACGGGGCGAGCGTCGTCCGGGTGCCCCCGGTGCACGGTAAGGCATGGCCGATCCACCACGCCCGCGGAGGAGCCTTCGCGTCCCTGCAGTCTCCGATCCAGGCTGCGCGGTACCACTCGCTCGCCATCGACCGCGCGTCACTGCCGTCGGAGCTCGCGGTCACCGCCTGGTCGGACGACGGGGTGGTGATGGGCGTCCGTCACCGGTCGCACCCGGTCGAGGGGTTCCAGTTCCATCCCGAGTCGATCCTGACCGATGACGGCGCCGCCCTTCTCGAGGGCTTCATGTCACGGATTCCGCAGGCGGAGCTCGCGTGACGGGCGAGGCCACCACGCGCTCGGCCGTCGCCGCGGCGGTGGAGCTCGCCGCCGGAGGCGGAACGCTGCCTGCTCCCCTGGCCGAGGCGGCCCTGGAGGAGCTCATGGACGGCGTCGCCTCGCCCGTCCAGGTGGCGGCCCTGCTCGCGATGCTCCGCGTGCGGGGAGAGACGCCGGAGGAGCTCGCGGCGTTTGCGCGCGTAATGCGCTCCAGGGCGGTGCGCGTCGACGCCCCCGATGGAGCGGTCGACCTGTGTGGCACTGGGGCCGATGGGGCCCAGACCTTCAATATCTCGACGCTCGCCGCGTTCGTCGTTGCCGGGGCGGGCGTTCCGGTGGCGAAGCACGGGAACCGGGCCATCACCAGCCGGACCGGTTCGGCGGACCTTATCGAGGCGCTCGGCATCCCCCTCGATCCCGGGCCGGACGCCGTCGCCCGCTCGATCGTCGAGACCGGGTTCGGGTTCATCTTCGCCCCCGCGTATCACCCGGCCATGAAACACGCGGCGCCAATCCGACGAGAGCTGCCGATGCGGACCATCTTCAACCTGCTCGGCCCGATCAGCTCGCCGGCCGGAGTCCGGCGCCAGCTGCTCGGTGTCTCCGACGCGCGGCTCGTCCCGCTCATCGCCGGGGCGCTGAGCCGCCTGGGGACGGCGCGCGCGATCGTGGTCCATGGAGCGGACGGTACCGATGAGCTCTCGCTTGCCGGCCCGAACCATGCGTTGCTCGTCGAGGACGGGTC
>JBDTWT010000216.1:0-2551 GCA_040006555.1 Chloroflexota bacterium | reverse complement strand
AGCCCAGCCTCGAGGACGTCGTCGTCGAGCTGGTCGGACGCGGGTTCGGCGACCGGGCCGACGAGGACGGAGCGTCGTCGTGAGCGGCTATCGCGGGACACGGGCCGGGAACGCGCAGGAGGCCGCGGAGTGGTCCACGGGCCGCGTGGTCGCCAACAACCTCCGATCGATCGTGGGCCGCGCCTTCCCCCGGGTCATCGGCCTCACGCGAGAGCCGTCGTGGATCTTCTTCGAGATCCTGCTGCCCTTCCTGGCCGTGAGCGCCTTCGTGTTCGTGTACCGGGCGCTCGAGGCGCCCGAGGAGTACATCGGCTTCGTGGTGCTCGGTGGTGCCGTAACCGCCTTCTGGCTCAACGTCGTCTGGATGATGGCCGCGCAGTTCTACTGGGAGAAGGACCAGGGCAACCTCGAGCTCTACTTCACCGCGCCGATGCACCTCATGAGCATCCTGGCCGGCATGGCCATCGGCGGGCTGGTGCTCACGAGCTCGCGCGCGATCGCGGTCATCGGCATCGGCACGATCCTCTTCGGGGTCACCTACAACGTCCAGGAGCCGTTCCTGCTGGCCGCCGTCTTCCTGCTCACGATGGTGCCGCTCTACGGGCTCGGCATGCTCTTCGCGAGCCTCTTCCTGCTCTGGGGCCGCGAGGCCTTCCACCTCGCCCAGCTCCTCCAGGAGCCGATCTACTTCCTTGGCGGCGTGAACTTCCCGGTCCGCGCCCTCGGCGCCGTGTCCGGGCTCGTCGTAGCGGTCCTCCCACTGGCCGTCGGGCTGGACGCGATGCGCCAGCTCGCCTTCCCGGGGCCGATCAGCCAGGGCCTGCTGCCGGTGGGCACCGAGATGCTCATCCTCGGCGCGATGGCCGTGATCTTCCTCGTGAGCGCTCGGTTCGCGCTCGCCTACCTCGAGCACCTCGCGCGGCGCGAGGGGCGCCTGACCCTGCGATGGCAGTGACCGAACACGTCGCCGCCGACGTCCGCGGCATGACGCTGCCCGATGCCTGGCGCAGCTTCCGCACCGCCATCGGCCTGGGCTGGGCGATCGAGTCGAACTGGTCGGACCCGTTCCTCTTCGCCGTCTACACGCTGGCGAAGCCGCTGGCGGCGGCGATGATCCTCGTCCTCATGTTCCAGGTCGTGACCGGCGGCAGCAACACCGAGTTCCTCCAGTTCCTCATCGTCGGCAGCGCCCTGTGGAACGTGGTCTTCGGCGTGATGGCCGGGCTGGTGCAGTCGATCCTCGAGGACCGCGAGCGCTACCGGATGATCAAGTACGTGGTGGTGACGCCGACCTCGCTCTTCCCGTTCCTGCTCGGCCGCAGCCTCGCGCGCGTCCTCATCTCCCTGGTGGCGGTGGCGCTCACGCTGGCGGTCGGCGTCTTCCTGCTCGGCGTCGAGCTGCGACCTCAGCCTCTCATCCTCATCCCGTCGATGATCATCGGCATGCTCGCGGTCCTCGCGCTCGGCATCTTCATGGCCGGCTGGTGCCTCCAGCTGCGGCAGGAGGCGTGGTCCTATCCCGAGGCGATCGCGGGCGGGCTGTACCTGGTGTCGGGGGCCATCTTCCCGATCGACATCCTCCCGACCTTCGTCCAGCCGATCGCCTACGCGCTTCCGACGACCTGGTGGTTGGAGGCGAGCCGCCGTGGGCTGATCGGCCACGGCTCACCGGGTCAGCTCGGCACGATCCCGGACGGCACAGTGATGCTGATCCTCGTCGCGACGACCGCCATCACCGTTCCGCTGGCGCTGCTCGCCTTCGCGTGGTTCATGAAACGCGCCCGGCAGGCGGGCCTGCTGGACATGATCACCGGGAGCTGATCCTCACCGGAACAGCTCGTCGTAGTCCGTGACGACGAAGGTGTTCTCGCAGCGCTCCACGCGGTCCGGCACGCATCGCGCCGCGGTCCCCTCGCCGAAATGACCGACGAAGACGAGCTCCTGTGCACGCAGGTTCGGACCACCTGGCTCCGCCCGCGACGGGAATCGATTGCCGAGCGGCGCCGCGAGCCGGAGGCCATCCCGCTCCAGCTCGGCCTGGGTGACGTCCTCGGCCGGCTGCTCCGGCAGGAGGACGCGCAGCGGGCACTCGCGCTGAAGCCACGCGACCGACTCGTCGGCGCCACCGTCGTCGCCCACACAGTCGCCGTCGAGCTCCGCGTACCAGCCAACGACATGGAGCTCTTCGCTCCCCCACCGCTCCGCCGGGGACGGCGAGCCCGCCAGGACCTCGGCCACGTCCAACGGATCCACCTCGGGACGCGGCGTGCCGAGGTTGCCGACGAGCAGCATGAACGCGACGAACACCCCAAGCGCAACGACAACCCCCACCCCGATTCGAGCCTCGCGGTTCATACCTCCAGCTCGGCCCATCGGTCGCGCAGCAGGCCAATGCTGCGGCGCCAGAGCTCCACGTGCTCCGGCTTATTGAGCCAGGTCGAGGCACCTGACGGGTGGGGCAGACAGATGACCGATGCCTCCGGCGCCACGCCCCAATGGAGCTCGCGGCCCACGAGATCGTCCAGCTTCACGTCGTTCCCGAAGGCGAACC
>JBDTWT010000215.1:0-2579 GCA_040006555.1 Chloroflexota bacterium | reverse complement strand
CCGTCCGACTACGTGCCGTGGCTCAAGGACCGCAAGTGGTGCCACATCCGCATGGAGGGCACGACCTTCGGTGACGTGCCGCTGAACCTCGAGCTCAAGCTGGAGGTCTGGGACTCGCCCAACTCGGCCGGCGTCATCACCGATGCGATCCGCTGCGCGAAGCTCGGGCTCGATCGCGGGCTCGCCGGCACGCTCGTCGCCCCCAGCTCGTACTTCATGAAGAGCCCTCCGCTCCAGATCCACGACGACGTGGCGCACAACCGCGTGGAGGCGTTCATCCGGGGCGAGGACAACGAGACGCTCGTCGGGACGGAGCCGCAGCCGAAGCGGATCAAGCGCAGGGCGCCGGCGCACACCGCCGGGAAGGCGAAGGCGGCCGCGGCGGCGGTCTCCTGAGGTTGGCGACCGACGCGCCCGCGGCCCCACGCGCGGTGACCGGCGCACGCCCGAGCGCGGGTCAGACGGAGCGCAAGCGCGAGATCGTCACGTACTGGCTGTACCGGACGGCCGAGCGGCTCATCAACGCGCTGCCTCGCGGCCTGGTCCTCCCGGCCGCGGCCGCCGTCGGCAACGTCGCCTATGACCTCGGCGGCCCGAAGCGGCAGCTCCTGCACGAGAACCTGTCCCGGCCGCTCGGGCTCGCCGAGGACGATCCGCGCGTCCGTCGTGCCGCCCGCCGGGCATTCCGCAACTACGCGAAGTACCTCGTCGACATGATGCGCATCGGCGAGCTCAGCGAGCCCGAGGCCAGGCGGCTCGTCCACATCGAGAACCCCGAGCTCCTCGACGAGGCCCGAGCCGTGGGCACCGGCGTCCTGCTCTGCACGGCGCACGTCGGCGGCATGGACCTGCTCGGCCCCGGCCTCAAGCTCCTCGGCGAGACGCTGCACGTGGTGGCGGACGACACGAGCTACGGCCGCCTGTACGACCACCTCGCGGCGGCGCGCGCGCGTCAGAACATCGTCCTCATCGGCTGGCGCAACCTTCGCGGGCTGTTCCGCGCCCTCCGTGACGGCCAGAACCTCGTCCTCTTCTGCGACGGCGGCTACCGCCGCGGGGACGTGCCGGTCGAGTTCTGCGGCGAGGCCACGACCTTCCCGATCGGCCCCGCCACGCTCGCCGCCAAGTCGGGCGCGGCGCTGCTGCCGGTCGCCTGCCAGCGGACGCGCGACGACCGCTTCGTGGGCCGGGGCCTGCCGCTCGTGACGTGTGCGAGCACCGAGCCCGGGGAGATCTACCGCGCGACACAGGCGGTCGCCGACGCGCTGGCGGGCGTCATCGCCGAGGACCCCGGCCAGTGGTACATGTTCCGGCCGGTCTGGCCACAGACCGATGCGGACCGGGCACATGCGCGGGCGGCCCTGGCCGCCGCGCGCCGCGGCGAGGACTGGGCGAAGATCAGCGCCTGATGCTGCTGCGCGCAGGCCTGGAGATCGCCGATCGCGTCGTCGCGGCGCTCCCGTCCGGCGTCGCGTACCGGCTCGCCGACCTCGCGGGCGACGCCTGGTACCGGCTCGCGCCGGCGCGGCGCCGCCTCGTTGCCGCGAACCTCGGGCGCGTGTGTGCGGCGACCGGCCGACCGACGCGCGGCCGGACCTTCATGGCGCTCGTGCGCGCCGCCTTCCGTCACCACGCCCGCTACTACGTCGAGCTGCTGCGCGTCCCGCACTACGGCCTGGGCGATGTCGACCGCATGATCGACGTGCCGCAGTGGCCGACCTTCGAGCAGGCCGTTCGCGGCCGCCCCTCGATCCTCGTCAGCGCCCACGTCGGCAACTTCGAGCCGTTCGGCACGTTCCTCGCCTCTCGTGGCATCCGCCCGCTGTCACCCATCGAGGAGATTGAGCCGCGGCCGCTCTACGAGTTCCTGGCGGCGCACCGCGGC
The DNA here is from genome assembly GCA_040006555.1 of Chloroflexota bacterium. Lineage (GTDB taxonomy): Bacteria > Chloroflexota > Limnocylindria > QHBO01 > QHBO01 > JACDBZ01. Next base: position 694 of record JBDTWT010000215.1, on the reverse strand, counting down.
GGAAGCCACGTCGACCTCGTGCCGCTGCGCGACGCCCGGCGCGTCCTTTCCGCGCGGCTGCGTGACGGAGGGATGGTCGGGATCATCGGCGACCGCGACCTCACCGGCGGAGGGCAGGAGGTCGAGCTGTTCGGGCACCAGACCACGATCCCGACCGGGCCCGCGTTCCTGGCGGTGACGCATCGCGCGACCCTCATCGCCGGGCGGTGCCTCAGGACGGGCCCGGACCGCTTCCGCGGCGAGGGGGAGATCATCGAAGTGCCCGACACCGGCGACCGACGCGCCGACGTGGAGACGCTCACCGCGCGAATCGCCGCGCGGTTCGAGCGCGACATCGGCGAGGCTCCCGAGCAGTGGTGGGGCGCCTTCCAGCCGCGCTGGCCGGACCTGACGGCGTCGTGACGAGCGCGGCGGCGGCGCGGCCGCGGAACGGTGGGGAGCGGGGCAAGGCCGACATGCACCTCCACACCCTCTATTCGGACGGCACCGCATCGGTCCAGGAGCTCCTCGATCACGTGGAGCGCGCGACCGACCTCGACGTCATCGCCGTCACCGACCACGAGCGCATCGACGGGGCGCTTCGGGCGAGGGAGATCCACGCGTCGGGGGGTTACTCGTTCGACCTCGTCGTCGGCGAGGAGATCACCACGCGCCGCGGGCACGTCCTGGCGCTCTTCATCGCCGAGCGCATTCC
>JBDTWT010000214.1:0-2586 GCA_040006555.1 Chloroflexota bacterium | reverse complement strand
GTGAATGTCGCGAGTTCGAGCCTCGTCTCCCGCTCCAACCCAGCATCGGCCACGATGGAGGTTCCGATCGATGACCGCGAACGCCGCGCAGGGCTCCGGGACGCGTGAGGACCCGTGGCAGCTGAAGACCTCGCCGGGCACGTCCGAGTATCAGATGTACCGCGATGAGGCGGCAGACCCGCCCGCGCTGGTATGCCAGGTCGGCTCGACCCGACTCCTCTATCACCTCTCTGCCATCGACGATCTGCACGCCTGGCTGAAGAAGCAGGGCGACTGGGTGTCGCTGGGCGCCGCCGACGAGCAGAAGTCCGCCGCGGACGGAACGGTGGAGGCGTGGGGCCGGTCGAGCGCCAACCCGGTCGGCGGCTGGTATGGCCTTCGGAAGGGCTATCGCGGCCGCTTCGGGATGTACCTGCCTCCGCTCTTGGAGGCCCTCGGCCTCGTCGAGCTCGAGCACGGCCCGCGGAACAACCGGGTACGCGCGAAGTAGCACGTCGAACCGCGCGCGGTCTGCCCGAGGAGCAAGGGCAACGGAATCGGGCTCTGGGAGAGGGCCCGGGCGCTGACCGGTCCCCGAAGCTACAATCGCCGCGTGTGGAGCCGCCAACTCGCCGCGTTGATCGCAGCGTCGATGGTGGCCGGATGCAGCGCGCCATCCGCCACCTCCGGCCCGCCCACCTCCGAGCCGTCGGCCGTTGCGACGCCCGAGGCGCCTCGCGCGACGGCCGGGAGCGCAGCACCCGGCGCGACCGAGTCGGCCGTCGACGCGACACCGGCATGGGCATCACTCGACTCCGACGCTGTGAGCCCGCCCGCGCGCGAGGATCACACCTGGACGGTGGACGCGGCCGGCGACGTCGCGTACCTGTTCGGCGGCCGGGATGGCGATACCGTCTTCGGCGACCTGTGGGCGTACGAGCTCGCCACCGACTCATGGACCGAGCTGCCCGCGACCGGTGCGCCCGAGGCGCGATTCGGGCACGAGGCCCTCTGGGTCGAGGAGATCGGGCTCGTCACCTTCGCCGGTCAGGCAGGCCCGACCGCCTTCTTCAACGACCTCTGGGCATACGACCCCGACGAGGGCTCGTGGCGCGAGCTGCCGTCAAGCGGCGACGTCCCGGTGTCACGTTATGGGACCTGCGCCGGCATCGGTCCCGACGGACGACTCTGGATCAGCCACGGATTCACCTCGGAGAACGTCCGGTTTGCCGATACGGTCGCGTACGACTTCGCCTCGGGCGTCTGGACCGACGAGACGCCGGGACCACCGGTGCCGGTGAACCGCTGCCTCCACGGATGCTGGTGGACCGATACCGGCGAGCTGGCGCTGTTCGGCGGACAGACGACGGGCGCCGCCGCGCTCGACGACCTCTGGCTGCTCGAGGACGGCGCGTGGGTGCTGGTGGAGGGTGCGCGACCCGCGGCGCGGAACCTCTACGCCCGGGCACGACTTCCCGGCGGCACGCTCGTGTTCGGAGGGCAGACCGTCGACCGCAGCTACCTGGCCGATGCGTTCATCTTCCGCGACGGAGAGCCGGACGCCGTGGCCCTCGATACGGCGGGTCCCGGCCCGGGGCCGCGCGCCGGGGCGGAGATGATCGTCGACATGCGGCGGGACCGGGTGCTCCTGTTCGGCGGCAGTGACGCCGAGCGGGCATACGACGATCTCTGGGAGCTGCGGGGCTTGGCCATCGGCGGCTGATTCGGGACCCGCGCGAAAGTTTCACCGGAGGCGAAGCCTCAGTCGTGCTCGTCCTCGAGGGCCGCGGAGACGGACAGCTCGACGTTGCCCGCGAGGGCGCGCGAGATCGGGCAGCCATCCTTCGCGACCTGCGCGGCCGCATGGAAGGCGTCGTCGTCGATGCCCGGGACCACGCCCACGACGTCGAGCTGCGACATCGTGACGGTCCACTTCTCGCCGACCTTGTCGAAGGTCACGGTCGCCGACACGTGCAGGTGGTCCGGGGGCGTGCCGGCCTTGACGAGCCCTCCGGCGAGCGCCATCGAGAAGCACGACGCGTGAGCCGCTGCCAGGAGCTCCTCGGGCGACGTGCGGCCGTCCCAGTTCTCGGTGCGCGACGCCCACGACACGGGCAGGTCGACGAACAGCTCGCTCGTGCCGGCGGACACGGTTCCGGTCCCTTCGGCAAGCGTTCCATTCCAGGTGGCGGTGGCGGTTCGGGTGGTGCCCATCGGCGGAAGCTCCTTCGCTGGCGACAAGTCGGAGCGACTAGCGTACGCGCATGGGCGTCCGTCGCCCTGCCGGTGTCCATTCCGCGACCGCCGCGGCCTCGCAGTACGATGCGGCGGTGTTCGAGCTGCGTCGCGACCCGGTCACCGGCTGGTGGTCAGCGATCGTGGCGGACCGGGCATTCGACCGCGCGGCGTTCGCCATCCAGGCCAAGCCGGTCGAGGGAAGCCACTGCCGCCACTGCGACGAGTCTCCCGAGGACGCGCCGCCCCACCACGTGAGGCGCGTGCCGCTCCGATCCGACGCCTTCCACCGCATCGACTCCAGCAAGCAGAGCGCGGCACAGCTGTCGCTGAGCGAGGTCGAGCGAGCCACCGGCTCGTGGGAGATCCTGG
>JBDTWT010000213.1:0-2685 GCA_040006555.1 Chloroflexota bacterium | reverse complement strand
CAGCGTTCACTACGTCGAGGGCTGCACCGCTCCGACGTACTCGACCGCCTCGCTGCACTCCGCGGTCGTCGAGATCATCGTCAAGAAGGGCGCGCGCGTCCGGTACACCACGATCCAGAACTGGAGCCACAACGTCTTCAACCTCGTCACCAAGCGAGCGGTGGCGTACGAGGACGCGGTGATGGAGTGGGTGGACGGCAACCTCGGCTCAAAGGTCACCATGAAGTACCCGAGCATCTACCTGCTCGGTGAGCGTGCGCACGGCGAGGTGCTCTCGATCGCCTTCGCCGGCGACGACCAGCACCAGGACGCAGGCGGCAAGATCATCCACGCCGCGCCGAACACGACCAGCCTCATCACCTCGAAGTCGATCAGCAAGGGGACCGGGCGGACGAGCTATCGCGGGCTGATCAAGGTCTACCCCGGCTGCGAGCGCTCGAAGAGCACGGTTCGTTGCGACGCCCTGATCCTCTCCGATGAGGCGCGCTCCGACACGTACCCGTACATGGAGATCGATGAGGAGAACGTGACCATCGGTCACGAGGCGACCGTCTCCAAGGTCGGGTCCGAGCAGCTCTTCTACCTGATGAGCCGCGGCCTCTCGGAGGCTGAGGCCTCCGCGATGATCGTGAACGGCTTCATCGAGCCGATCGTCAAGGAGCTGCCGATGGAGTACGCGGTCGAGATGAACCGCCTCATCCAGCTCCAGATGGAAGGCGCGGTCGGCTAGGCCGATGACCCTCACCCAGACCGCATCGACGCTCGACGCCGAGGCGATCGCGGGAATCAGCGGCCACCTGGACGAACCCGACTGGCTGCGCTCCCTGCGCTCCGCGTGGTGGCAGCGCGCCTCCGACACGCCGCCCCCGACCGGGCTCGAGGAGGAGTGGCGTCGCACGTCGCTCACCGACCTGCCCCGCGACGCGGGGCTCCTGCTGGACGCGCCCGCGCTCGAGGTCGACCTCCCGGCGGACGCTGCGGCGGCCGGCGTGATCCTCACCGACCTGCGCACCGCCGTCCGGGAGCATCCCGACCTCGTCCGCCGCTACCTGGGCCAGGCGGAGGGCCAGGCATCGCACGCCCACTTCTGGGCGCTGGCTCATGCCGCCTGGACCGGCGGCCTGTTCTGCTACGTCCCCGCGGGCGTGAGCGTGGACGGCACCGTCGTCGGTCGGACGACCCTTTCGAGCGCGGACGTCACCTACCTGCCGATCACCCTGATCGTGGCGGAGGAGGACAGCGCGGTCACGTTGCTCGAGGAGGTCGGCTCGCCCGACGGTGGGGCGGGCTGGTTCGGCGGTGTGGTCGACATTCGAGCGGCGCAGGGATCCCGGGTCCGGTACGCGAACCTGCAGCAGCTCGGCGACGGGGCGTGGAACATCGCCGCGCAGCGGGTCGCGGTTGGGCAGGACGCGGTCGTCACCACGCTGAATGCCGAGCTGGGCTCACGGGTCAGCAAGGTCGGGCTCGACGTGCAGATGAGTGGCAAGGGCGGGACCTCGAAGGTGCTCGGGCTGCTCGCCGCGGGCGAGGACCAGAAGATCGACATCAACACCATCCAGGACCTGGCGGCCGACCACACGACGAGCGACCTGCTCTACCTCTCTGCGCTCTACGACCGCGCGCACGCCGCGTTCTACGGCGTCACCAACGTGCGACATGGCACCAGGCAGACGAGCAGCTACCAGGAGTGCCGCAACCTGCTGCTCAGCCCCGAGGCCGGAGCGGAGCCGATCCCGGTCCTCGAGATCGAGGCGAACGACATCCTGCGCTGCGGGCATGGGGCCACGGCCGGCGCCATCGATCCCACCATGCTGTTCTACGCCCAGACCCGCGGCCTCGACGCGGACTCCGCGCAGCGGATGATCGTGCGTGGCTTCTTCGAGCAGGTCGTGTCGAAGATCGGCGACGAGACCATCCAGGCCCGGGTCCTCGCCGCGCTCGCGAAGCGCATCGGCTCGGACGTTTCCTACGAGGTGGCGGCATGACGGCGCTCGAGGCTCGCGCCAGCGGCTTCGTGCCAGTCGCACGCGTCGACGAGGTGGAGCCCGGAACGGTCCGCGTGATCGAGATCGACGGCCGTTCCCTGTGCGTCGGGCACACCGAGGACGGCGAGTGGGGCGCCATCGACAACGTCTGCACGCACGACGGCGGGACGCTGGGCGAGGGCGAGCTCGACGAGACCGGCGTGGAGTGCCCACGCCACGGCGGGCGCTTCGACCTCTTCACCGGACGGGTGCTCGCCTTGCCGCCCGTGCGACCGGTCACCGCGTACGAGACCCGCGTCGAGGGCGACGTGGTCGAAGTGAGGCTGTGAGCCGATGAAGATCAGCGCCCGCACCGAGTACGGGATCCGCATCCTGGTCGTGCTGGCCGCCGGGGACGGGGAGAAGTGCCTGTCGCTCGCGGAGATCGCGCGACGGGACAAGCTCCCGCACGCCTATCTCGAGCATCTCGTCGGCGACCTGCGCCAGGCGGGCCTGGTGACGGCGAGGCGCGGCCAGTCGGGCGGGTACCGGCTGGCGAGGCCGGCCGCCGAGATCGCGATGGCGGATGCCATGCGCGCGCTTGAGGGCCCGCTGCTCGAGATGCCGTGCGCCGGCGCGCGCGACCTCGAGCATTGCGACCGCCCGCAGCCGTGCAGCGTCCACGAGGTCTTCCAGCGCGTCTACGAGTCGCTCAGCC
>JBDTWT010000212.1:0-2696 GCA_040006555.1 Chloroflexota bacterium | reverse complement strand
GGGCCGCCCCCTTCGACTGCACCGCAAAGTCGATGATCGTGGTCGTCCCGCCGAACGCCGCCGCCCGCGTGCCGGTCTCGAACGTGTCCTTCGCGAAGGTGCCGCCGAACGGCAGTTCCATGTGCGTGTGGACGTCGATCGCCCCCGGGATGACCAGCTTGCCCGAGGCGTCGATCGTGCGATCCGCCGGCACGTCGAGATCGGAGCCGATGAGCGCGATGCGCTCGCCGTCCACGAGCACGTCCGCCGCCGTCGAGGAATCGGCGTTCACGACGGTTCCACCCTTGATCAGCGTGCGCATCGGTCCTCCTGCGGCGGAAAGCTCAGGTCGCCTGTCGGTCGGTGGAGAAGGCCATCGTACCGAGAGTGGCAACGCCGCAGGCAGAGCCGGGACTGCCGAGTGACGGGCTTGCGACCGGCAGGGTCACGCGTCGAGCCGGAACCGCTTGAGCGTGCACACCTCGCGAAATCCGAGCTGCTCGTACACCTTGTGTCCCAGCGGCGACGACTGGAGGGTTCCCACCTCGAGCCCGCGATCCCGACCCTCGAGCAGCGCAGCGGCGCTGACCCAGGCGCCGATGCCGCGCCGGCGTGCCGCCTCGACGGTTGCGACGTTGTAGAGGCCGGCGGCGCCGCCTGCGACCATCAGTGACGCGCAGCCGACCGGCTCGCCATGTTCCCGAGCCACGTAGTGCGCCATCGCGGCGTCCTCGCCGAATCCGACGGAGCGTCCCGCTCGGCTCATGGCCTGGGTGAAGGCCGGCCCCGGGCTGAGGACCGGATCCAGGACGGCCAGGTACTCGTCGAAGGCCGTCTCGTCCCCGACCCGAGCCAGCTCGACGCCGTGGACTGCCGGCGGTTCGACCAGCGCCGCGAGCTCGACGGCCATGCCGGGCCAAGGAGCAGCCTCGACGAAGCCATTGCTGCGGAGCCGATCCGCAAGGTCGATGGGCGTGCTGCCCGGCAGGACCCACCACAGGACCGAATCTGAGCGCTCCGAGACCTGCCTGACGGTCTTGGCAAGGATTGCAGGGGCGCTCCGTGCATCGATCCGGGTCTCCAGCACGGCGTTGAGGATCGGGTGATCGCCCGCGGCGATCCAGCGGATGCCCGCCTCTTCATGCCGCTCGCCACCGGAGGCGCCTGCCAGCAGCCACCACGTCTCGATGAAGTTCGAGATCACAGCGCCGATATAGGCGTCGGGCATCGGTTCCCCCCTTCGGGGATGGTCACAGACTGGGAGACGGCCATGCTAGCGTGGGGGCGTATGCTCGGACCATGACCCTCACCACGACCGCAGCGACCGATCGGCTCCATTTCACCGGCGACGAGGGAGCCGATCGGCTCCTCGTGAGCGAGCCAATGGCCCTCCTCATCGGCTTCGCGCTCGACCAGCAGGTCCCGGTGCAGAAGGCCTTCAGCGGCCCGAAGGTTCTGCTCGAGCGGCTTGGCACTCTCGACGCCCGCGAGCTCGCCGCCGTGGACCCGGCGAAGCTCGAGGCCGCGGCGAAGGGCCCTCCGGCGATCCACCGCTTCCCGGGCGCGATGGCGACGCGCGTCGCAGAGCTTGCGAGGTACGTCGTCGACACGTACGACGGCGATCCCGCCCGCCTCTGGACCGATGCGTCCGACGCCCGTGACCTCCAGCGGCGCATCGCCGCACTCCCCGGCTTCGGCGACATGAAGGTTCGCTCCCTCACCGCCGTGCTGGCAAAGCGCCTCGGCGTGCGACCGCCCGGGATCGACGAGGTTCTGCCTACGCACCCGACCCTCGGTGACGTCGACTCTGCCGCCGCTCTGGCCGAATACCAGGCAAAGAAGCGAGCCTACAAGGCCTCTATGCGCGCCAGCGGGGGCTGACTCCCGACTGGCGCCGCCCGCCCGCCTGTTCGCTGCCGATCCGCAAGCGACAGCGTGAGGTCCGGCGCCGTTCGCATAGCCGTTCGCCTGACGAAATATCGGCCGAATTCCGCCTGAAGTGTGAGCGGCGCGGCGTTCGGCCGAAATATCGACCACCAGGCCTCACGGAGCGCGCCTCGACGCGCACCTCCCGCTCGTCGGGGCTCGACATATCGCACAGATCGCGCGCGGAAGTCCCCCGGCGCGATATTCGGTCGATTTATCGGCCAATGCCCTACCGCCTCCGGAGGACGGGATGCTCCGGCCCGCGCGCACGCCGGGGTCAGCGGCACGAAGCTACTCCGCGGGCTCGTGACCCTCGTGCATCCATGGCGTGAAGGTGATCCCCACCAGGAGCCCCTCGGGGGAGTGGACCCCGGGGTGGCGCTCATTGAACGGGGCGATCATCACCTCGTCCTCCGCCTCGAAGAGGATGGGCCAGTCGAGCGCGGCCGCCCAGAAGCGGGCCAGGGCCGCCGGATCATGGGCGTCGACGGTCAGGGAGTTGACGAACAGCGTCATCAGCCTGTGAACACTCCGCTTTCGGGAGCGAGCACTCTACAGCCCGATCCTCAGACGGTGACGCCGGCCAGGATCTCCCGATACGCGTCCACCTGTGCCTCCTCGTCGCCGTTCATGAGGTAGAGGTTGAACTGCGTCACGCCGGCCGCCCGGAGCTCCTCCAGCCGCGCGCGGTGCGCCGCGGGGGGCCCGACAATGGCGAACTGATCGGTGATCTCGTCGGACACGAAGCGGGCGTTGTCGCTGCCGACCTCGGCGTGATGGAGGTAGTTGTA
>JBDTWT010000211.1:0-2759 GCA_040006555.1 Chloroflexota bacterium | reverse complement strand
CGGTGTCGCAAGACGTGCGAGTTCGAATCTCGCCTCGCCCACCACGCGGTCAACCGCCCACCACGACGCATTCCGGAGTACACAGCTTGGTCACCGTATCCACGCGACCAGAGCCCGGCTCGAAGATGGTCCTCGAGATCGAGGTCCCGTCGGCCGAGGTCGACGGGCACTTCGCCACCGCGTACCGGCACGTCGCCGAGCGCACGCGGGTGCCCGGCTTCAGGCCGGGCAAGGCGCCGCGGCAGGTCATCGACCGCTTCGTCGGCCGCCCGAGCGTCGTCGCCGAGGCGATCGACCACCTCGTGAGCGCCAGCTACGACGCGGCGCTGGACCAGACCGACGTGATCCCTATCGACCATCCGGACGTCGACATCGACCCTGCGTCCGTGGCGGAGGGCCGCGCGGTCACGTTCACCGCGACGGTGCCGGTGAGGCCCGAGGTGACCCTCGGGGCGTACGAGGACTATCCGTTCACGCTCGAGGTGCCCGAGGTCACCGACGAGCAGGTCGAGGCCGTCATCGCCGACCTCCGCGAGCAGCAGGCGACGCTGAAGCCGGTCGATGGCCGTCCCGCGCACGAGCGCGACATCGCGAGCGTGAAGTTCGTCGGCACGGTCGACGGTGAGCCGTTCGAGGGTGGCAGCGCCGACCGCCTGCCCGTCGCCATCGGCGAGGGCCGCATGATCGAGGGCTGGGAGGAGCAGCTGGTGGGCGTGGAGATCGGCTCCACCAAGGGCTTCGACGTGACCTTCCCCGACGACTACCGCGTGGAGGAGCTGCGCGGCAGGCAGGCCCACTTCGAGGTCGAGCTGCTCGACCTGCGCGAGAGGGTCCTCCCTGAGCTCGACGACGACTTCGCGCGGAGCGTCGGCGAGGTGGCCGATCTCGGCGAGCTGCGTCGCGAGATCCGCGACGCCATGGAGCAGCGCGGGTCCGCCGAGGCGCGCCACGCCTTCAGCGACCGCATCATCGATTTCGCCGCCGGCAACGCGAGCGTGGAGCTCCCCGAGGTGATGGTGGCGAACGAGATCGAGATCCTGCGGGACGAGCTCACGTCGCGCCTCGCCGCGCCGCGCATCGGCCTCGAGCAGTACCTCGCCCTCGCCAAGCAGACGCCGGAGGAGATGACCGCCGAGCTGCGGGAGCTCGCCGCTCGCCGGGTGAAGACGCTCCTCGTCCTCTCCGCGATCGCTGAGAAGGAGGGCATCGACGCGTCGGACGAGCAGATCGACGCCGAGATCGCCGAGCAGCTCGCGCGCCACGACGAGCCGAGGCTGCGGGAGTACCTCGCCTCGCGGCGTGGCCGGAGTTACCTGCGCATGACGATTCGCAACCGTACACTTGTGGAGACGCTGATCGAGCGCGCGCTGGGCACCGATGCGGTCGCCGGACGCGAGACCACTGAAGCCTCCGAGCAGTCCAAGGAGCCCGCATAACCGATGCTCGTCCCGATGGTCATCGAGTCGAGCGCCCGCGGAGAGCGCGCGTTCGACATCTACAGCCGGCTCCTCAAGGAGCGGATCATCTTCCTTGGCGACGCCATCGAGGACAACGTCGCGAACCTCGTCATCGCCCAGCTTCTCTTCCTCGAGTCCGAGGACCCCGAGAAGGACATCAGCCTGTACATCAACTCGCCGGGCGGCGTCGTGACGAGCGGGCTCGCGATCTACGACACGATGCGCTACCTGCGGGCCCCGGTGAGCACGATCTGCATCGGCCAGGCGGCCTCCATGGGCGCCGTCCTGCTCGCGGCGGGTGCCAAGGGCAAGCGCTACGCCCTGCCGAACGCGCGGATCATGATCCACCAGGGCTCAGGCGGGTTCCGCGGCAACACGCCCGACGTCGAGATCCAGATGCGCGAGATGCTCCACCTCACCGACCGGCTCATGCAGATCCTGTCCGAGCACAGCGGCCAGACGCACGAGAAGGTGAAGCGCGACAGCGAGCGCGACTACTTCATGAGCGCCGAAGAGGCGAAGACGTACGGCATCATCGACGAGGTCTTTGTCGGCACCACCGAGTCGCTCATCAGCATGGCCAAGGAGGCGGGCGGGGAGATCCCGACCGCGGACGAGGTCGCCAAGGTGGAGCCGCCGGAGCCCGCCAAGAAGTAGCCTCGCAGCGGCCCCTCAGCGGCCGCGCTCGGGCGGCGCCGATAGCCTCAATCTCGGCCGCCTTGCCAGATTCATGTCAGGGCCGCACTAACCGGCATCGTCCGCCCCGTGCCGGTTGTAATGCCGGCTGAGCGCCGCATCTGTCAACGCCTGGCCGCGTAACGCGGCTGTGGCATGAATCTGTCAACGCCTGGCCCGATTTCGGCAGGTAACGCGGCTGTGGCATGAATCTGTCAGCCCAGGCACGGACGGCGCTCCAGGTTGAGCAGGCGACGCTTCAGCTCGATGCCGCCGCCGCCCCAGCCGGAGAACCCGTCGCGGGCCAGCACCACCCGGTGGCAGGGAACCGCAGGGAAGAGCGGACACCGCGACATGGCACCGCCCACCGCGCGCGCGGCGCCCGGCGACCCGATCGCTGCCGCGATCTCGCCGTACGTCGCCGTGCTGCCGTATGGGATGGCGCGGACCGCCTGAAAGACCCTCGCGTCCCAGCGCGGCAACCCGCCGAGATCCACCGGCGGCAGCGCGTGGCGGGCGCCCGCGAGGTACGCCTGCAGCCGCGAGGCCTGCTCGCCCACGCCCCTCGCATCGGGCAGCGGCTCCGAGCCGGGGAAGCGCCGCTGTAGCGCCGTCAAGAACGTCTCG
>JBDTWT010000210.1:0-2792 GCA_040006555.1 Chloroflexota bacterium | reverse complement strand
GCGGCGTGGCTCGTGATCACGAGCCAGAACGGCGCCCACGCCGTCGCCGAGCGCCTCGCCGCGGCGCACCACGGCGTCCCGCCCTCGACCCGCGTGGCGGCGGTCGGCCCGGCGACGGCGACCGCGCTCACCTCCTCCGGGATCGCGGTCGACCACGTCCCCGACGAGTACCTCACCGTCGCCATCGCCGACGGCCTGGGTGACGTGGTGGGACGCCGGGTCGTCCTCGCCCGCGCGGACGCGGCCACCCCCGAGCTGCGCGACGCGCTCGTCGCGCGCGGCGCCATCGTGGAGGAGGTCGTCGCGTACCGCACCGTCGAAGGCCCGCCCGCGGCTCGACGGGCCCTCCGCGCGGCGCTCCAGGGCGGTCTCGACGCGATTGCCTTCACCAGCGGGTCGACGGTGCGGGGGCTGCTGCGCCTGGCATCGGCGTCCGATCGAGTGCGCGCGCAACGCCTCCCTGTGTTCTGCATCGGCCCGGTTACGGCGGAGGTCGCTCGTCTCTCCCGGTTCGAGATCGCCGCCGTCTCGACCCCGCACACGGCCGAGGCGCTGGCCGCGACGATCGCCGCGCACTTCGGAATGGAGGGCGTATGACCGCCGTCGTGGAGCGCGTCACCGGCGGCCCGCAACCGCACCGCGGGCGCCGGCTGCGGCGCACGGCCGCGCTGCGAGCACTCGTCCGCGAGACGCGGCTGCATCCGGCCATGCTCGTGGCCCCCCTCTTCGTGCGCCCGGGACGTGGCGTCCGCGAGGAGATCGGCTCCATGCCCGGCCAGCATCGGCTCAGCGTGGACCAGCTGGGTCGAGAGGCGGAGCGCCTCCTGGCGGCCGGCGTGCGGGCAACGCTGCTCTTCGGCCTTCCCGAGGCCAAGGACGCCGAAGGCTCGGGCGCATGGGCCGCCGATGGCATCGTGCAGTCCGCGGTCGCGGAGCTGCGGCGGCAGGCCGGCGACGAGCTCGCGATCCTGACCGACGTGTGCCTGTGCGAGTACACCTCGCACGGCCATTGCGGCGTGCTGCGCGGCTCGTCGGTCGACAACGACGAGTCCGTCCGGCTCCTGTCGCGGACCGCGGTCTCGCTGGCGGAGGCCGGTGCCGACATCGTGGCCCCCTCGGCCATGATGGATGGGCAGGTCGCCGCCATCCGCGCCGGGTTGGACGAGGGCGGCCTCCCCGAGGCCGCGATCCTCGCGTACGCCGCCAAGCATTCGTCGGCCTTCTACGGTCCCTTCCGCGAGGCCGCGGACTCCGCCCCTGCGTTCGGCGACCGGCGCTCGTACCAGATGGACAGCTCGAACGGCCGCGAGGCGATCCGCGAGATGATCGCCGATGTCGCGGAGGGGGCGGACATGCTGCTCGTGAAGCCGGCGCTTCCAGCGCTCGACCTCGTCGCGGCGGCACGCGCGGAAACGAACGTGCCAGTGGCCGCCTACCAGGTGAGCGGCGAGTACGCCGCCATCTGCGCGGCGGCGGAACGCGGCTGGCTCGACCGCCGAGCGGCCGCGCTCGAGGCGCTGACTGCCATCGCCCGTGCCGGCGCCGGCTTCATCGTCACGTACTTTGCGGCGGAGGCGGCCACATGGCTGCGCGAGGACGCCGCCGGATGACCGACGAGCGATTCGTCCACGCCTGGCTGCTGCGGCTCGACCCCGCCTGGCGGCGACGTTCCGCGGGCGAACGACGAGCGGGCATCGACGCGTTCTGCGCGGCGGCGGCACGGACCGACCAGCGCCTTGTGCAGCACGCGTACTCGACCATCGGCCTGCGGGCCGAGGGCGACCTCCTGCTGTGGCGCATGGCCGACGCCCTCGAGGCGCTCGAGGAGACGGCGGCGGACCTGATGGCCTCCGGCATCGGCCGCTGGCTCGTGCCGGCGATCTCGATGATCGGCCTCACCCGTCCCTCGCAGTACGTGAAGCGGCCGACGACCCAGGAGCAGAGCCTCTTCACCGGCGACCGGTCCCGCTACCTCGTCGTGTACCCGTTCGTGAAGAGCACCGAGTGGTACCTGACGCCGGCCGAGGAACGGTCGCGCATCATGCGCGGCCACATGAAGGTCGGCCACGCGTACCCGCAGGTTCGCCAGCTGCTGGCCTATAGCTTCGGCCTCGATGACCAGGAGTTCATCGTCGCCTACGAGACCGATGACCTCGTTGCGTTCCAGGATCTCGTCCGCGAGCTGCGCGAGACCGAATCGCGGCTGTCCACCGTGCGCGACACGCCGATCGTCACCGGCATCCACCGGCCGCTCGGCGAGGTCCTCGGCCTGCTGTCCGGAACGGACCGGTGAGAACGGCGACGATCACGGCGCGCTCCGCCGAGCTCATGGCGCGCGCCGAGCACCTCTTCCCCGGCGGCGTCAACTCGCCGGTGCGTGCCTTCCGTTCCGTGGGCGGCACGCCACGCGTCATCGAACGCGCGGAGGGCGCCCGGATGTGGGATGTCGACGGCAATGAGCTGATCGACTACGTCGGCTCGTGGGGACCCATGATCCTCGGCCACTGCCATCCGGACGTGGTCGCCGCCATTCGCGAGGCGGCGGGACGCGGTACGAGCTACGGCGCTCCGAACCCGCACGAGATCGAGCTCGCCGAGCTCATCACCGAGGCGATGCCGGTGGTGGAGCGGCTGCGCTTCGTCAGCTCCGGCACCGAGGCCGCCATGAGCGCCATCCGCCTGGCCCGCGCCGCCACCGGGCGCGACGCCATCGTCAAGATGGCCGGTGGCTACCACGGCCACGCGGATGCGCTGCTGGTCCAGCCGGGGTCCGGCGCGTTCGGACTGCCGTC
>JBDTWT010000209.1:0-2799 GCA_040006555.1 Chloroflexota bacterium | reverse complement strand
AAGATCCAGGTCTCGGGTCGCCTCGGCGGCTCGGAGATGAGCCGCACCGAGTGGGACAAGGAGGGGCGCATTCCGCTCGGCACGCTCCGCGCCGACATCAGCTACGGCCTCGTGCACGCGCACACGACCTACGGGCGCATCGGCGTCAAGGTGTGGGTCTACCGCGGCGAGCAGCTCGGCGACCGGCCGGGCAGCGCCCGCACCGAGCCCCGTGCGCCGCGCCGCGCCACGACGGGAGCGGCCGGCACGCGGACGCGCTCGGCCGGCAGCCGGGCCACCTCTTCCCGGGCGAGCGCAGTGGCTTCGGCGGTGGCCGACGAGCCGCGACCCGAGGCCGAGGTGGAGACACCGCCGGCTCCGACGAACGGCGCCGAGACCACGGGTGGGGAGTCGTAACGATGTTGATGCCAAAGCGGGTCAAGCACCGCAAGGTCCAGCGCGGGCGCCGCGCCGGAATGGCGAAGGGCGGGACGACCGTGAGCTTCGGCGACTTCGGCCTCATGGCCGAGGAGGTCTGCTGGCTCACGAGCCGCCAGATCGAGGCCGCCCGTCGCGCGATGACGCACCACATCAAGCGTGGTGGTCGCGTCTGGATCCGCGTTTTTCCGGACAAGCCGGTCACGAAGAAGCCGGCCGAGGTGCGCATGGGCTCCGGCAAGGGGGCGCCCGACCACTGGGTCGCCGTCGTGAAGCCCGGGCGCGTGATGTTCGAGATGTCCGGCGTGCCGGAGCCGATCGCGCGCGAGGCGATGCGCCTGGCGGGCCACAAGCTGCCGATCAACACGAAGTTCGTGATCAAGGAGGGGCTCGAGCATGGACATCAGTGAGGTTCGCGCCCTGTCGGACAAGGATCTCGACGGAGCCCTGCGCGACGCGAAGCAGGAGCTCTGGAAGATCCGGTTCGACCTCGCCACGCGCCAGGAGAGCAACTACAGCAGGCTGCCGGCGACGCGCAAGCGCATCGCCCGCATCCTCACCGTCATGACCGAGCGCCAGCACGCGGCAGAGGCCGCTGCGGCACAGCACGAAAAGGCCAGCTAGATGCAGGGCAAACGACGAACCAAGACCGGACGCGTCGTGTCCGACAAGATGGACAAGACCGTCGTGGTCAGTGTCGAGCGGCTCCGCCGCCACCCGATCTACAAGCGGGTGGTTCGCCTCTCAACGAAGTTCAAGGCACACGACGCTGAGAACAGCGCCCACGTCGGCGACACCGTGCGCATCGAGGAGAGCCGCCCGCTCTCCCGCGAGAAGCGCTGGACCGTCGTCGAGGTGGTCGCGCGCGGCTCCCACGAGGAGCTGGTGGATGGGACCGAGCAGGCATGATCCAGAAGTACAGCAGGCTGCGCGTGGCCGATAACTCCGGCGCGCGCGTCCTGTCGTGCATCTCGGTCATCGGGCGGTCGACGAGCGACACCGCCGAGGTCGGCGATGTCATCGTGGCCAGCGTCAAGCAGGCGCTCCCGAACTCGGGCGTCAAGAAGGGCGAGGTCGTGCGCGCCGTCGTGGTGCGCACCACGAAGGAGTTCGGGCGCCCGGACGGCAGCCACATTCGATTCGACGAGAACGCGGCGGTGCTCATCACGCCGCAGGGAAGCCCGCGCGGCACCCGCATCTTCGGGCCGGTCGCGCGCGAGCTCCGCGAGCGCAACTACATGAAGATCGTCTCGCTTGCGCCAGAGGTGCTGTAGATGAACGTACGACGAGGTGACACCGTCCTCGTCCTCGCCGGCAAGGATCGCGGCAAGCGCGGCACGGTCGAGCGCGTCGAGCGCACGAAGCGGGGCTACGGCGTCGTCATCCCGGGGATCAACGTCGCGAAGCGCCACCAGCGGGCTCGGGGTCGCACCCAGACGGGCGGCATCATCGACCTGCCGGTCCCGCTCCACGTGAGTAACGTGCAGGTGGTCTGCCCGCGCTGCAACCGGCCGACGCGCATCGGCCACGGCAAGCTGGAGGGCGAGCATGGCCGCCGCACGAGGATCTGCAAGCGCTGCGGCGAGCAGATCGAGGTGACGAGCAAGTGAGCCCAGAAGCGAAGAAGCCGACCCGCGCGAAGCCGGCGCCAGCGTCGAAGGCCACGGGCACCACGAAGGGCCCGAAGGCGGACACCGCGGCGAGCCGGGCGAAGGCCACCAGGCCGAAGGGCGCCAAGGCGGATGCCGGCGCGAAGCCGGCCGCGGCGAAGGCGACCAGGGCCCCCGAGAACGGGAAGGCGGCTCCGGCCGCGTCCCGCTCGAACGGCGGGTATCGGCAGCCCGAGTACCAGGGCCTGCGTCGACGCTACCGCGAGGAGGTCGCGCCGGCGCTCCAGCGCGAGTTCGGCTACGGCAACACGATGCAGATCCCGCGGGTCGACAAGGTCGTTGTGAACATCGGCCTCGGCGAGGCGATCGCGAACGCGAAGGCGCTCGACGCCGCGGTCGGGGACCTCGCGACGATCACCGGCCAGAAGCCGATCGTCACCCGCGCGAAGCGATCGATCGCCCAGTTCCGCCTGCGGACCGGGATGCCGATCGGCGCGAAGGTGACGCTGCGCGGCCAGCGGATGTACGACTTCCTCGAGCGCACCATGAACCTGGCGCTCCCGAGGATCCGCGACTTCCGCGGCATCCCGACGCGCTCGTTCGACGGCCGCGGCAACTTCAGCGTCGGCCTGCGCGAGCAGCTCGTCTACCCGGAGATCGACTACGACAAGATCGACCGCCTGCGCGGCCTCGAGATCAGCATCGTGACGACGGCGAAGACCGACGAGGAGGGGCGCAAGCTCCTCGAGCTCCTCGGCATGCCGTTCCAGGC
>JBDTWT010000208.1:0-2808 GCA_040006555.1 Chloroflexota bacterium | reverse complement strand
GTCCGGGTCCTCCGTGCCCTTGCCCCCGTCGGTCGTCACCACGTAGTCCACGCGGACACCGGCTGCGGTCAGCGCGGCGATCGTGGCGGCGGCGCCGAACTCGGCGTCGTCGGGGTGGCTGATGACGACCAGCGCGCGCTCAAGCGGGCTGATCAGCTCATGACGCTCGAGAGGGCTCACGAGCCCATGCTACCCGCTGGACGGGGGCGGTTGATTGACCCCCCTCGGCTGGCCACGCATACTGGTCCCCAGTATGGCCACTGACCCACCCGCCGCGCACTTCCGGCACTCCTACACCAAGGACGGCCGAGACCTCGTCACGCGCCTTCGCCGCATCGAGGGGCAGGCGCGGGGCATCCAGCGACTGGTCGACGAGCAGGCCTACTGCCTCGACGTGCTCCAGCAGGTCGAGGCACTCACCGCCGCGGCCGACGAGGTCGCGCTCCTGCTCCTGGAGGACCACATCGACGGGTGCCTGACCCACGCCATCGACAGCGGTGAGGGTCGCCCGTACGTGGACGAGGTGATGGCGGTCATCAGGCGTGCGATGGGCCGTCGAGGGCCGCGCAAAGCCGTTCCGCGGGCCTGATGGGACCGCTCCCGGGCAGCACGAGGGAGTGCCGCAGGGGGGAACCACGGCACTCCCAGCCGCGAGTCTAAACGTCGCTCACCGACCGAGCAAGCGATTCTTACTCTCCGAACATCGTGAGCTGCTCGCCTCCCCGCTCGATGAGCGGGTCGAGCCCCAGGACCGGTTCGAGCCACTCCAGCCGGGCGCCGTCACGAGCCGCCAGCGTGTCGAGGTGCTGCCACTTCAGGACGTGCCAGTTCTGGCGCTCCAGCTCGGCGCGCAACCAGGGCGAGCGGTCGAGCTTCAGGCGCAGGAGCTCACCGCGCTCCGCCGGGATCACCAGGAAGCGGGCCTGCTGCTCGGTGACCGGGATCTCGCGGCCGCGGCGCAGCACGGCATCCCCCACCATCGCGGTCCACTCCACCTCGAACAGGAAGGCGAGCTTTCCGCGGACGTACCACATCGCATCCACCTGTCCGATCACCTCCCCCGGCGCCCGCACAACGAGGGGCAGGTACACGCGGCGCTCGTCCTCGGTCAGCCCGTCCGCGAGCCTGCTCCCGTCGATCGATCGGCCCTGCTCGCGCGCCGCGACCCAGACCTTGAGGCCGAGCCGGTGGCCGTACTCGACGAGCTTCGCCAGCACCCGCGAGTGGTCCTCGGTGCGTCCGGTGAGGTCGTCGTTCGTGCTGAGCGAGCCTCGCTCGCCCGAGGCCACGTACGCCTCCAGGCACGCGCGGACGAGCTCCTCGTCGGGCGCCTGCAGCCCGGGGAAGAGGCGGTAGATGCGGTCGAAGAAGCCCGCCTCGTCGATGCGTCCGGCCGTGGACAGCACGGACCACGTCGACCACTCGACGCGATCCGCGAGCGGCTGCTCGGCGAGCTCCGGCTCGCGCAGCCACCACTGCGGCCTCGACTCGTCACCGATGCGGACGAGTGACGGGTGGTCGTCGCGCCACAGCTCCTCGCGAATGAGGCTGGCCAGCAGCTTGGGGCCTCCGCCGTCGATCCGGTCGCCGGACGCGGTGTCTCCTTCGCCGATGCGGGAGACGGCCATGCGGGCGAGCAGCCCCGACCTGCCGAGCTCGGCGACCACCGCGGCGGCGACTCGCGCCAGGCCCGCCGGCTCGCCGCGATCCCGGAGGAGCGCGGTCGTGGCGCGCTCGATCGCGTCGGCCAGCTCCGGATAGGTGAGCTGCCCGGACGTCGATCCGAGCCGCAGCGGACGTGGCGCCACGGCATCCCGCAGGCGATCCTCGCTCGACGGCCGGCGCAGGTGGAGCGTGATGCCGTCGCCGAGGCGAGCGGACTCGCGGTGGATGACCTCGACGAGCTCGAGCCCGGCTGCGGCCGTCGCAAGCGCGGCGCCGAGGAGGCGCTCCGGGTCGGCGTCGGCCAGGATCACCGTGCATCGTCCCCCGGCCCGGAGCGCGGTCGCCGCCGACGTCATCCCGTGCCGCAGCGCGGTCGCCTCCGCGCCCTCGCCGTGTCCGCCGCTGCCGAAGATCGGCTCGAGGCGCAGCGTCTCCGCCGCGTCACGGCCGATGATCCACGACGTGGCGAGGTACTCGAAGGAGAGCTCGTCGATGCTCGACGACGGCGCCGGGGCGGTGAGCACGAAGTCGACGCTCTCGGCGGGGACCTGCTGCCCGATGGCCGAGGCGCGGGCGCGGAGCCACAGGAGGTTCGCGGCATCCATGCCGCCGAGGTCCGAGTGGTCGGCCGCAAAGCGGGCCTCGCGGCGCTCGCCGCCGGCGCCTGCCACGGCCGCGCGAACGTCGCGGTACGCCTCCTCGAAGGCCGTCCACACGTTCACCTCCCGCTGGTGGCGGCTCGCGGGCTGCCGGACGTGTCCTCCGCTGATCCGCAGCGAGGCGACGCGACCCGGATAGCCGTTCAGTTTGCTGGCGGGGAGGAGGCACGCCGCGAGCGCCAGCTTCATGACCGTTGCCGCGGGCGTGTCGCGAAGCTCGGAGACGATCTTCGTCCCGATCGCGTGGAGCGCGTACAGGTTGCGCGGCGTGTAGAGCGCGAGCAGCTCGGTGACGAGCTCGTCGCGGCCGTCGAGGACCGGGAAGCGGCCGAACAGCTCGACGTAGTGCGGGCTCTGCCGGATTCCCTCGGCCGCCGCGATCGGGATCGACTGCGGGCGGACGGTGGAGGCGAAGCGCGGGCGGTCCGGCGCTCCGGGCGGGTCGACGGCCTGGCGCGCCGGTGCGGGGGGATCGCCCGGCTCG
>JBDTWT010000207.1:0-2846 GCA_040006555.1 Chloroflexota bacterium | reverse complement strand
TCTCGGGACGCACGAACTTCACCATCTCGACCTTGTCGAACTGGTGGACGCGCAGGAGGCCGCGCGTGTCCTTCCCTGCGGCGCCGGCCTCGCGGCGGAAGCAGGGCGTGTACGCGGTGTGATAGCGGGGGAGGTCGTCGGGAGCGAGGATCTCGTCCCGGTAGAGGTTGGTGACCGGCACCTCGGAGGTCGGGATGAGGTAGAGCTCGTCGCGCTCGACCACGTACATCTGGCTCTCCTTGTCCGGCAGCTGCCCGGTGCCGCGAGCGGAGGCGGCGTTCACGAGGAGCGGCGTCCAGACCTCCGTGTACCCGTGTCGCTCGGCCAGCTCGAGCATGAGGCCGATGAGCGCGCGCTGGAGACGCGCGCCGGGCCCGGTGTAGACGATGAACCCCGACCCGGCGATCTTGGCTCCGCGGTCGAGGTCGAACAGGCCAAGCCGCTCCCCGATCTCCCAATGCGGCGGCGCCGAGCCCTCCGCGGCCGGGTCGCCCCAGGTGCGCAGGACGGGGTTGTCGCCCTCGCCCTTGCCGTCGGGAACCGATGGGTGCGGCGGGTTCGGCACGAGCAGCAGATCGCGCTCGATGGCCGCCTCGACCGCGGCGAGCTCGGCCTCGAGGGTCTCGATCCGGGGCGACAGTGCGGCCATGCGTCCCTTGAGCGCGTCAGCATCGTCGCGCCGGCCCTCGCGCATGAGCTCGCCGACCTGCTTGCTCCCCGCGTTGCGCTCGGCCCGCAGCTCGTTGACCTCCGCCTCGAGCGCGCGGCGGCGCGCATCGGCCTCGAGGAGACGGTCGACGGGCTCCGTCGGTTCGCCCTTGCGCGCGACGGCGCGCTTGACCGCCTCGGCGTCGTCGCGGATGAGCTGGAGGCCGATCACGCCTGCACCGTGGCGGGCGCGGAGGCCTCTCGGAGGCGGGAGAGGACGAACTCGCGGTCGAGCGCGGCGAGGAGCCAGCCCGCGCGCGGGCCCGAGGTCCTGCCCAGGAAT
Source organism: Chloroflexota bacterium (assembly GCA_040006555.1). GTDB lineage: Bacteria > Chloroflexota > Limnocylindria > QHBO01 > QHBO01 > JACDBZ01. Next base: position 1,855 of record JBDTWT010000207.1, on the reverse strand, counting down.
GCGAGGTAGAGCGCGGCGAAGGCCCTGGCGGGCGGCAAATCGTCGGCGGCGGTGGCGAAGATGGCCGCCTGGATCGACTCACCGTCCCATCCCGCCGTCTCCAGGCCGGCGGCCAGGTCGCCGAGGTACCGCCGCTGGGCGAGATCGAGCCCCTCGGCCGCGGCCTCGGGGAGGTGGTCCCGCGAGACGGAGAGTCGCGCGCGCTCGGGGGCATAGCCCTCCAGCCACGCCCGCGCGGCCACGCGTCGCTCCTCGAGCAGCTCGCGCTCTCGCGGCGTGAGCGCCGACCCCTTCTCGGCCTCGACCCGCGCGGGCACGTCGACGCCGGGGATCTGCTCCAGCAGCGCGAGGTGGCCGAAGGCGGGGCGGTAGGCCGCGGCCTCGGCGGCGACGTCTGCCTCGGGATCGACGAGGCTGAGGGCGAACACGCGCTCGTGGTCGGGAGGCAGCTCGCCCTTCACCTCGCGGCCAGCGGTCGCCGCGGCGACCCGGTCGAACTCGTCGAACAGGCGTGGGATCGCATCGGTCCCGTCCGGGTCGAACTCGATCGTCGCCTGCGGCCGGTATCGGAGCATCAGGAAGCGGACGAGCTCGGGGGGCAGCAGGCTGGCTGCCGCATCGGCGGACGTGCCGGTCCCGAGGGACGACTTCATCTTTCGGCCGCCGATGAGGAGGAACTCGTATGGCAGGCTCCGTGGCGGCTCGACCCCGAACACCTCGCGCGCGAGCGCGGCCGACCGCTCCCACGACCCGCCCGCCGTCGTGAGGTCCTTCCCGGCGGCCTCGATCGTGACCCCGAACAGCCGCCACTTGGCGACCCAGTGCAGGTTCCACGGCAGCTTGGCGCGGCCGCCGAAGGGCGAGACCCGCCCCCTGTGACCACAGCCGGCCGCCCAGGAGACGAGGTCGGGACGGCACTCGTAGGCCACCGTCGAGCCGTCCCAATCCGTGGCGTACGTGGTGCCGATGCGGCCGCACGACTCGCAGATGACCATCACCGGCAGCCAGTCGTCCGGGTGTCGGACGTGCGCCACCTCCCGATAGACGCGCAGGACATCCCCCGCCCTGTCGAGTGCCTCGCGGATGAAGTCGTCGAAGAGCCCGGCGCGGTACTGCTCGCTGGCCCAGTAGAGCTCAGGGGTCACGCCGAGCCGCCGGAACGTGTCGAGGAAGGTCTGCGCGTAGTGGCGCGCCCAGGTCGGCTGGCTCGAGCCGCCCGGGGCGGGCACGTCGGCCAGCGGCCGGCCCATGTATTCCGCGACGCCCTCCCGGGTGGCCAGCGTGGCGGAGTCCATCGGGTCGAGGTCGTCGATGCCGTAGAGCAGGCGGACCTCGCGGCCGGCGTCCCGCAGCGCGCGCACGATGGCGTCGTGGATCACCACCCCCCGCAGCGCCCCGACGTGAATCGTGCCGGAGGGCGTCTTCGAGTCGTTGACGACCTGCGGTCCGGAGGCCGACGCCGCGAGCTCGTCAGCCCAGAACACCGTGCCGGGGCCTAGCCGATCCTGACGACGGTGAACTCGGTCGGGCCCTGTGGCGCCTGGACCACGACCTTCTCCCCCTTCTTGCGACCCATCAGCGCGGCGCCGACCGGCGACTCGTTGCTGATGCGGCCCTCGCGGGGTGCCGCCTCGGCCGACCCGACGATCGTGAAGGTCTCCTCGCCGTCGGCGCCCTTGATGACGACCTTGGAGCCGATCCCGACGCTGTCACCGTTGGCCTTCTCGATCACCGCCGCGTTACGCAGCTGGAGCTCAAGCGTCGCGATCCGCCCCTCGAGGAAGGACTGCTCCTGCTTGGCGTCCTCGTACTCGGCGTTCTCGCTGAGGTCGCCGTCGAGCTTCGCCTCGTGGAT
>JBDTWT010000206.1:0-2871 GCA_040006555.1 Chloroflexota bacterium | reverse complement strand
AGAACCACCCGTTCATGGGGCTGCATCCGCCGCTCCTGTACCTGGGCTACACCGGGCTCTCGGTGCCGTTCGCCTTCGGCATCGCGGCGCTCCTCACGCGACGGACCGACGAGGAGTGGCTGGGCGTCGTGCGGCGCTGGACGATCATCCCGTGGATCTTCCTCTCGCTGGGGATCGTGGCCGGTGCCTGGTGGAGCTACGAAGTGCTCGGCTGGGGCGGCTACTGGGCGTGGGACCCGGTCGAGAACGCAGCGCTGATGCCCTGGCTCACCGCCACCGCCTTCATCCACTCGTCGATGGTCGCCGAGCGTCGCGGGACGCTCAAGGTGTGGAGCATGGCCCTGGTGATCGCCACCTTCGTGCTCACCATCCTGGGCACCTTCCTCACGCGCTCGGGCGTCGTGGCGAGCGTCCACTCGTTCACCCAGTCGGCGATCGGGCCGTGGTTCCTGGCTGCGATCGTCCTCGCCCTCGGCGGAGCGCTCACGCTCCTGGTGTGGAGGCTGCCCGAGCTGATCGGCGGTGGCCGGCCGCCCGCCCTCCTGAGCCGCGAGTCCGCCTTCCTGCTCAACAACGTCCTGTTCCTGGGCCTCACCTTCGCCGTCCTGTTCGGCACGCTGCTGCCCCTGCTCGTGCAGGCGACCTCCGGTGCCACGATCAGCGTCGGCGCACCGTGGTTCAACGCCGTCAACGCGCCGATCTTCCTCTCGCTCGTCTTCCTGATGGGGGTGGGCCCGGCCCTGCCGTGGGGCGCGGCGTCGTGGGGGACGCTGCGAGACCGCTTCGCGGTGCCCCTCCTCGTCGCGGCGATCGTGAGTGCCGTGGCGCTCGCCCTGGGCCTCCGGGAGGTGGCGCCGCTGCTCACCCTCGCGCTTGCCGCGTTGGTGGCGACGGTGATGGGGGACGAGTTCATCCGTGGCGCGCGTGCCCGCGCGCGGGGCCGCGGCGAGGCGCCGCCGACGGCCGCCTGGCGGCTGGCGACCCGGAACCGGCGGCGATACGGCGGCTACGCGGTTCATCTCGGCGTGCTGGTCATGGCCGTTGCGGTCGCCATCTCGTCCGGACTGTCGTCGGACGTGACCGTCACCGTCGCGCCGGGCGAGACCGCGCGCATCGGTCCGTACGAGCTGCGGCACGACCGGCTCGTGGTCGAGCCCCTGCGCGACGACCCGCGCGTGATCGAGACGCGAGCGGAGCTCACCCTGAGCGGGCCGCAGAGCGGCGAGCTCGCTACCGCACTGCGCGACTATCCCAACTCGGCGGCCGCGATCGCCACGCCGTCGGTGCGGACCTCGCTGGGCGAGGACCTCTACGTCACCCTCCTCGCCTCTGACTCCGCGACCGGTGAGGTCACGCTCCACCTGTTCGTGAATCCGCTCGTCGTCTGGATCTGGATCGGCGGCGCCATCGTCGGCATCGGCTCCGCGTTCGCGATCTGGCCCGAGCGGCGCGCGGCCGCCGTCGTGGCCTCCGAGGGGAGCCGCGCCTCTGAGCCCGTACCCGCCACGCCGTCGATCGAGGGCGGTCTGAGCCGATGACGCTCCGCACCCTGCGCTGGCTCCTCGTTCCGCTGCTGGTCCTGCCGCTCGGCTGGCTGCTGTTCACCGGCTTCGGCCGCGATCCGCGCGAGGTCGCGTCGCCCCTCATCGGCAGGCCGGCCCCGGAATGGTCGCTCGCCACGCTCGACGGCGGCACGCTGTCCAGCGCAGAGCTCGCGGGCCGGCCCTACGTCGTCAACTTCTGGGCCAGCTGGTGCATCCCGGCCTGCGTTGACGAGCACCCGGTGCTCGCTTCAGCTCACGAGCGCTACGGGGATCAGCTGCTCATCGTCGGCGTCCTGTACCAGGACGCGCCGGCGGATGCCGAGGCGTTCCTCGCCCGGTACGGGGATGCGGGCTACCCACACGTCATCGACGATGGCGGGCGCCTGGCAATCGAGTACGGGGTCACAGGGCCGCCCGAGACCTTCTTCGTGGACGCGGAGGGGATCGTCCGCGACAAGCAGTTCGGGCCGCTCACCGACGACCTCATGGCCGATCGCCTGGCCGCGATCCTCCCGGCGTCGAGCCGATGAGGCGCTGGCTCGCGCCGGTGGCCGCCGGTGCCCTGCTCGCGGTGGCCGTCGTCGGCGCGCTCGTCCTCCCCCGGTCCGCGGAGCCCACGACGGGCGAGCGGGCCGATGCGCTCGCGCGCGAGCTGCGCTGTCCCGACTGCCAGGGCCTGTCGGTCGCCGACTCCCCGACGCAATCGGCGGCCGAGATTCGCCGCCAGATCGACGCGCTCCTCGCGTCCGGCGCATCGTCCGACGACGTGCGCGCGCATTTCGTCGAGCGCTACGGCGAGTGGATCCTCCTGGCGCCGGCTTCGCCGGCCCTGTGGGCCGTGCCGTTCGTCGTGCTCGCCCTCGGCGCTGCGGCGCTCGTCGCATGGCTGGTGCGTGCCCGCAGGCGTCCGCGCCCGGCGGCGTCTCGGCCCGACGACGACATGAGACGCCGCCTGCGCGAGGAGGCGGAGGCGATCGATGCCTGAGCCGATCCTGCTGCTCATCGGGCTGGCGGCCGCCGGCGTCCTCGTGCTCGGCCCGCTCTGGAGGGCCGGCGAGGCGTCCTCAACGGTCGACGATGACCATGAGGCGGCCGTCCTCCGTCATCGGGTCGCGCTCGAGGCGCTCCGCGACGTCGAGGCCGACCGGCGCTCCGGCTCGCTCGACGACGAGGCCTACGCCGAGCAGCTCGCCGAGGCGGAGGCGCGGGCGGCCGCCACGCAGGTGGCGCTCGGCGGAGCGCCCCCGGCCACGGCGCGGCCGGCCATGCGGTCCGGTGCTCGAGCCACGGGCCTCGTTCTCGCCGCCGTCATCGGCGTCGCGCTCCT
>JBDTWT010000205.1:0-2871 GCA_040006555.1 Chloroflexota bacterium | reverse complement strand
GTCGAGGGCTTGACCTAGTTCACGCGACTAGCACGCTGCTGGATCGCGTTCGGAATCGCGGCATGGGCCGCATTCGACGAAAATCGACGCTTCCATTCCTTCGACGCCTTCGCCGGTTCGCCGGCGGAGGTAGGGTCGCAATTGCATACGTCCCGGTGACGCTAGCGGAGAGGCTCCACCCGTTCCCATCCCGAACACGGAAGTTAAGCTCTCCAGCGCCGAAGATACTCGGGGGGCAACCTCCTGGGAAAATAGGTCGTCGCCGGGATTTTTCATGTCGATGCCCCGTCGGTTTCACCGGCGGGGCATCGTGCTGTCCACCTATCCTCGGGACGTGAACCGGGTCTGCCCGCTCCTCGGGCTCAGCGGCGACCGCCGCTCCGCCGTCGACGGGATCGACGCCGCGCACCGCTGCCACGCGGACGTGATCCCGACGTTCATCGAGCGCCAGTGGCAGGCGAGGTTCTGCCTGACCCCCTCGCATCCGCACTGCGAGCGCTACCAGCAGGCGATGACTCGTCGCGGGACCGCGGTCCTCGGCCGAGCACCGATCGCCGATGGCCTGGTGTCGACGCGCATGCTCCTCGCGCCGGAGCCGGCGTGGCGAGGCATGGCGGGACGCGCGCGGCGTGCCGGCCCCGGTCGCTTCGTCGCGATGGGAGCGGTGGCGACCGTGGTCGGCGCGGGCGCGATCGCCGCGATCGCCGCGGCGAACGGCGGGCTCGACCTCGGCGATGACGTCGCCGGGATCTCTCCCTCCGCTGAGGCGACGCCGACCCCCCGACCCAGCCCGTCCCCACGTCCCACTCCGTCTCCCACGCCGGTCGCGACCCCGACGCCGCTCCCGTCGGACACACCTCCGCCGGCCACGGTGGCGCCCACCCCCGCGCCGACGCCGCGGACCTACGTCGTGCAGGAGGGGGACACGCTGGGATCGATCGCCGCGCAGTTCGGCACCACCGCAGAGGCGATCCAGGCCGCGAACGGCATCTCGGATCCGAACGTCATCGGGATCGGCCAGGTGCTCGTCATCCCCTGAGCCTGGACCGCGCCTACATCGGCGGCTGGCAGGTCCGGCAGAAGGTGGTGGCCTCGCCCCCGCCGATCTGACGCAGCTCCCGTCCGCAGCGCGGGCACGGTTGGCCTCCGCGCAGGTGGACCTTGAGGAACTCGCGGTGCTGTGTCTCGATGTTCGGTGGCACGAGCACACGGAGGCGCTCGATGGCATCGGCGAGGACCTTCCGCATGGCGGCGTACAGGCCGCCGATCTGCTCGGCGTCCAGCGTGCTGCGGCGCCGGAACGGGGCGAGCTGCGCCTCCCACAGGATCTCGTCGCTGTACGCGTTCCCGATGCCGGCGACGAATCGCGGGTTCCGCAGGAGCGGCTTGAGCTCGCCGGGATGGCGCCGGATCCGCTGCCTGAACGCGTCGAGCGTGAGCTCGGGGTCATCGGCGTCCGGCCCCATCTCGGTCCATCCGGGGATGTCCTCCAGCCGGTCGGGGGGCAGCAGGTAGAGCTTGCCGAGCATCTCGCGGTCAACGTAGCGCAGCTCCTCGCCGGCGCCCTCGAGGCGGACGCGGAGCCCCGTGCGCGCGCGCACGCGCTCCTTCGCGCCAACGAGCCAGAAGCGTCCGGCCAGCATCGGGTTCGCCGCAAGGACCCGTTCCGAGCCGTCGGCGCGGTCGATCGGCATCAGCAGGAACTTGCCGCGGCGTCGCGGCGACCCGAGCGTCGCGCCACGCAGCGCCCCCAGGTCGTCGGGCGTGGCACGCACGAGGATCGGCGTCGGGGCCGTGGCCTCCACGACGGTCCGGCCGGCGACTCGACGCTCGAGCTCCTCGGCGACGATCGTGAGGTCGGGGAGCTCAGGCACGCTCGCGGGGAGGTCTATGCACGTGTGGTATTCTTCCTCGGCCGTGTGGCATACAACCCCATAGTCGCGCGCCAGCGCGTCGACCGTCCGCAGGCAGGAGGAGCACCGAGTCGTCCGTACGACACAGCACGCCACACCTGAGCGAACGAACGGTGATCGACGCCCTTCCGCGTGAAGGGCGTTTTGGTTGCCGCGGACATCTTCGACAGGAGCGTACTTACATTTGATCGACGAGACGAACCGGGCCACAGCGGGAGCCACCGAGGCGCCCACGCCCGAGCCCGGCGACGACCCCCTGCCCGCGCAGGACAGCGCAGAGCAGCCTGCAGCCGAAGGGGTCGCCAGGGTCCCCGCGACCGACGAGGGGCCGACCGACGCGGCACGCACCGGCGATGAGACGCCGACCGCGTCCAGCACGGAAGCCGATGCGCCCGCAGCGTCTGCCGACGATGCCACGGCACTGACCGCGGAGCCCGATGCGCCGCAGGCACTGACCGCGGAGCCCCACGAGGATGAACCCGCCACCGTCGCGATCTCCGTCGACCAGGCGCCGGTGACCTTCGAGCCCTCCGCAGACGAGGCCGCCGAGCCGGCGACGGCCGCCATCGAGGCGCCCGCCGAACCGGAAGAGCCGATGACGATGGCGCAGCTCATGGAGAGCCCCGACAACGAGGTGAAGAGCCTCAAGCACGGCGACGTGGTCGAGGGCACCGTCGTGCGGATCGACCCCGACGAGATCCTCGTCGACTTCGGCGGCAAGAGCGAGGGCGTCGTCAGCAACCGCGAGCTCATGAGCCGCCGCGGGCCCCGAGACGGCGAGGAGAGCCGCCCGGAGCTGTCCGTGGGCGACGAGGTCCTCGTCTACGTCCTCCAGCCCGAGTCTCCCGAGGGCCACGCCGTCCTCTCGCTGCGACGCGCGGGCCTCGAGCGGAAGTGGCGCGCCATGCAGGAGCGCTTCGAGGCGGGTGAGATCGTGGAGGCGCGGGTCATCGACCAC
>JBDTWT010000204.1:0-2950 GCA_040006555.1 Chloroflexota bacterium | reverse complement strand
ATCGCGCCGTCGAGCCCGCACTGTCCCGGCTGGCGCGCACGTTCGAGCTCACCGGGGCCGAGGTGACCGATGCGCACGGCAAGCGCAGGTCCGCCGTCGGCCACCTCGAGCCCGACGACCCGCTCGCCATCTACCTGCCACTCGCCGACGACACGGACCGCGGCCTGGTGACGTTCGGACGGAAGGAGACCGGCCTGCCGTTCACGCCGCAGGAGCTCGAGGCGCTGCGCCTCGCCGCCTCGTACCTGGGCTCGACGCTCGGCCTCGCGCGTCGACACCGTGAGCAGGTGTCCGCGCTCGAGGAGCTGCATGCGGAGGGCGCGGTGGTCGACTCCCGCGGCTCCGCGCTCAGCGAGGCCCTCGAGGAGGCGACGGCACCCAGCGAGGGACTGCGGGTCTACGCGCTGGGTCCGCTGCGGGCTGAGCGGGACGGCGAGCTCATTCGCCGATGGGGCGGCGAGAAGGCCGGCTCGCGCCAGGCGGAGGGCGTCTTCGCCTTTCTGTTCGATCGCGGCGAGCTGGGCGCCTCCAAGGACGAGATCCTCGAGCTCATCTGGCCCGATGTTGACCTGGACAGGGCCGATGTCGCCTTCCACCGCACGCTCCTCGGCCTGCGCTCGATGCTGAGCCCGGGCCGCCGGCGGGGCGGGACCCAGGACCCGATCGTGTTCCACAACGACCGGTATCGGCTCACGGCCGGTACCGTCGGCTGGAGCGACGGCATGGAGTTCCAGCGCCTGCTCGCCTCCACCGCCGGCGCCGCTCCCGCCGAAGCGCTGCGGGCACTGGAGGAGGCGCGCGCCCTCTACCGCGGCGACTACCTCGACGACTGCCCCTATTACGGCGACTCCGCCAACGTCGAGGAGCGCCGGGAGCGCCTGCGCCGCGAGTACGTCGACATCCTCGTCGAGCTCGGCGAGCGCTACGCGGAGCGCGGCGACCGGCCGGCGGCCGCGAACTGCCTGCGCCAGGCCCAGTCGCTGGGCGAGGAGGACGACTCGCCGCGGCTCACGGCCGCCCTCGCCGCGCTCGCGCGCCCACGCGCCGCGAATGGGACGGCGTAGCCCGAATGCGGCCGCCGCGGAGCGTCATCGGGCTGTGGGCCATGCTGATCGTGATCTCGGCGCTCCTCCTGCTCAGCGCCGCGCGGAGCATCCTGGGCTACTTCGAGTCGGCTCAATACGATGGCGTGGCCACCCGGATGTCGCTCGTCGAATACCTCCTCGAGCGGCCGCAGGACACGCTCCTCCCGCCATTCGTTGGCCTCATGGCCGCGATCGCGGCGGCCGGCGTGTTCGGCGGCCGGCGATGGGCTCGTCCCCTCGCGGCGGCGGTCGGGGTGGCCACCATCCTTGGCGGCGCCTTTCTGCTGCTGGTCGTCCTGTCCGAGCTCGGCCTCCCCGGCTCCTTTGCCATCCTTTTCCTGCCGCCGGCGCTCCTCGCCCTCCTCGTCGGCGCATTCGTCGTGTATGCCGCGCTGAGGAACGCGGCCTATCTGTCCCGGTAGTCCCACGTAACGTCGGAAGTTACGAATTCGACCAAAGCGCGCACCGCGTCCGCGGGTCCGTAGCCGCTCAGGGTACGAATTCGCGCGGCACGGTGGCTGGGTGGTACGCCAAATGCGAAATGACGGTCCTATCCTGTCCGCACCGGCCCACGTCTGGACAGAATCATCGAGGGAGGTCATTCATTTGGACACCACCGTAGTCACCGACTGGGGCGACGCCGTCCTCGTCTCCGCGACCGATGCGTTGCGGAACTTCCTAGGCTTCCTGCCGCAGCTGGTCGGGGCGATCCTCGTCCTGGTCATCGGCTGGATCATCGCCGGGTTCGTCGCGGGACTGATCGAGCGGGTCCTGAACCGCGTCGGCTTCGAGCGAGCCGCGCAGTCGACCGGCATCGCCGGGTTCGTCAAGCGTTCCGGGTCCGAGTGGACCGTCAGCAAGGTCGTCGCCGAGATCGTCAAGTGGTTCATCCGCCTGATCGCGCTGCTGGCGGCGGCCTCGATCCTGGGCATGGAGCAGGTCAGCCAGATCATCAACAGCATCCTGCTGTGGCTGCCGAACCTCGTGGTCGCCATCGCGATCATCGTCATCGGCGCGCTGCTCGCCCGGTTCGTCTCGGGCATCGTCCGCGGCGCCACCTCGGAGATGGGCTTCGGCAACCCGGACCTCATCGCCTCGATCGCCTGGTACGCGATCATCGTGTTCGCGGTGATCGCGGCTGTCGACCAGCTCGGCATCGCGGCGACCGTGGTGAACACGCTGTTCACCGGCCTCGTGATCGCCGTCGCGGCTGCCTTCGCCATCGCCTTCGGGCTCGGCGGACAGCAGACGGCGGCCCGCATCACCGAGGGCTGGTACCAGCAGGGACGGCAGGCGAGCGAGAAGGTCGCCCGCTACGCCGAGCGCAAGCAGGCGCAGTCCAACGCCCCTGCCGCGGGCCGACCGGCTCGGACCCCGCGCGGCGCCGGCGGTGGAACGGAGGGCGCAGCCGCACCGCGCGACTGACCCTTTCATTCCCAGGGTCTTGAGCGGCACCCCGGAGCGGGGTGCCGCTTCCGCGTCTACCGGTCCGCGTCTACGGCGCGGTGTGGACCCCCGCGGCGCAGGCCGCGCAGAGCGGCTCATCCTCGGGGAGGACCTCCGTCCGGCAGCCGCAACCGCACGAGCAGGGCCGGGGCGAGTCCAGGACGAGGTCGTCGGTATCCATCGGGCCGATGGTAGCGGCCCCATATCCCCAAGAGTTGCACCCCAGCGGAACTAGGCGCCCCGCTGCGTCGATTTCTGAGCCTCCCAGTCGTCGTGATGAGTGAGCGGCCGCATTGGACGGCCGCCACTACCTGCGGAGGCAACTCGAATCATGGCCAGCACGATCGTGCACGTCGAGGTCGTCGGCAAGGACGGCCCGAAGCTCCAGAAGTTCTACCGGGACGTCCTGGGCTGGGAGC
>JBDTWT010000203.1:0-2953 GCA_040006555.1 Chloroflexota bacterium | reverse complement strand
GCCACCAGCGCCAGGAAGTCGTTCGAGAACGCGATGCCGAGCAGGAAGACGACGTCGAGCAGGGCGCCGATGACGATGTACGGCTTCCGCCGTCCCCACCGCGTGACGGTGTAGTCGCTGATCACGCCGATGGTGGGCTGGACGATGAGCGGCGCGATCGCACCGATGAGGAAGATGATCGCGCTCAGCGTTCCCGCGAGGTCGCGATTCATGTCGTCGAGCCGGCCCGGGATGACGATGATCGTCAGGCCGCCCCAGATCGTCTGGATGCCGAGCCAGTAGATCGAAAGCGTGAGCAGCTGCGAGAGCGGCAGTGCCCGCCTGGATCCAACCACCGCGGTCTCGGTCATCGGTCGCCCTCCGCTTTCGCCCGCACCCTACGCCGATTCGGTCGTGTCGCCTACACCCTCGCCAGGGGAGCCTGCGGGCCGACTGCGGTCGAACGTCGTGGACGTGGTCGGCGCTCCGGGCCTCCCGGGGGCTGCTGAGCGGCCGACCGCCGCGACGGTAGAATCGGCCGATGATCGACCCCGTCGCAATCGAGCTCGGCCCGCTCCAGCTGCACTGGTACGGGATCATCATCGCCGCCGCGGTGCTCATCGCCGCGCTGCTCGGCGTCCGCGTGGCGGTATGGCTCGGGGAGAATCCCGAGGTCGGCTGGTCGATGCTCCTCCCCGTCGTGATCGTCGCGATCATCGGCGCGCGGATCTACCACGTCATCCACCTGTGGGACTACTACAGCGCGAATCCGATCGCGATCCCGCAGATCTGGAACGGCGGCATCGGCATTCCGGGAGCCGTCGCGGGCGGCGCGCTGGCCATCCTGGTCTACACGCGCGCCAACGGCCTGAACACCGCGCGCTGGCTCGACGTCTGGGCGCCCGCCGTGCTGCTCGGGCAGGCCATCGGCCGCCTCGGCAACTTCGTCAACCAGGAGCTCTACGGCCCGCCGACCGAGCTGTGCGGGGTGGAGTTTCCCCCGTGCCTGCCCTTCGGCATCCCGATCGACGAGGCGCATCGCGTCGGGACGGAGTGGACCATCGATCGCTTCCCCGTCGACACGACGCAGTTCGTGCCGCTCTTCGCGTACGAGGCGATCCTGAACCTCGTCGGCATGGTGGTGCTGCTCGTCGTCGTCCGCCGATTCGCCCCGCGGCTCTTCGCCGGCGACCTGGCCCTCATGTACGTCATGTGGTACGGCGCGGTCCGCGCCCTGTTCGAGGGCTACCGCACAGGGAACTGGATCATCCTGGGGATCCCGACCGCGATGTGGCTCGGCATCCTCGCCTTCGTCCTCGCGGGTGCCTGGCTGGTCATCCGCCACGTTCGCGGATGGGGCTCCCCCATGCTCCGGCCGGCCGACGAGCAGACGACCGATCTCGACGCGACCCCGGCCGACGTCTCCCCGTCGCAGCCGCCCTCGGAGGCTCCCGCTGGCTGAGCCCCGCTCGGGAATCCTTCCCGACGTGACGGCCGCGGTCGGCGCAACCCCACTCGTCGCGCTCGACCGCCTCAGTGCCGACGTGGCGCCCCGGATCGTCGGCAAGCTCGAGCACATGAACCCCGGCGGCTCGGTGAAGGACCGGATCGCGCTTCCCATGATCGAGGCCGCAGAACGCGCCGGGCTCCTGAAGCCGGGCGGGGTGATCGTGGAGCCGACGAGCGGCAATACCGGCATCGGCCTCGCGCAGGCGGCCGCGGTGAAGGGCTACCGGTGCATCTTCGTGATGACGGACAAGCAGTCGGAGGAGAAGCGTGCACTGCTGCGCGCCTATGGCGCCGAGGTGGTGGTCTGCCCGACCGACGTCGACCCGGACGACGAGCGCTCGTACTACCGGGTCAGCGACCGCCTGGCGCGCGAGACGCCCGGCGCGTGGAAGCCGGACCAGTATTCGAACGAGGCCAACCCGCACGCGCATTACGCGACCACGGGACCCGAGATCTGGGATGCGACGGATGGCCGCGTGACCCATCTCGTGGTGGCGCTCGGGACGGGCGGCACCGTCAGCGGCGCCGGCCGCTACCTGAAGGAGCGGAACCCGAAGATCACGATCCTCGGCGCCGATCCCGCCGGCAGCGTCTTCTCCGGCGACACGCCGCGGCCGTACCTGACCGAGGGGATCGGCGAGGACTTCTGGCCAGGGACGTACGACACCGGGATCTGCGATCTCATCGTGCGCGTGAGCGACAGGGACTCGATGCTCACGGCCCGCATCGCGACGGCACGCGAGGGAATCCTGATGGGCGAATCGGCGGGGACCGCGCTGTGGGCCGCCCTCCAGGTGGCGCGGGAGCTCGACGATCGCGACGCGCTGTTCGTCGTCCTCCTTCCGGATTCCGGCCGCAACTACGTCGGGAAGCTCTACAGCGATGCCTGGCTTCGAGAGAAGGGCCTCATCGGCGCCGACGAGCGCGTGGCCGACTACGACTGGCGCGCGACGCGCGCCGAGATCGCGTTACGCGGCGACCAGATCCCACGGCGGGGCCCCGGGTCCTGACGCCTCACCGGACGGGGAGTATCGTTTCGGCGTGAGGAACGAGCGCGCTGGAGCTATCGAGGGAACGTCATGACGCACGTCGCAGAGCCGCCGGTCGCCGCCGGGGGCGAGGCCGGCACCCGCGAGCGGGTGAACCACTGGATCGGCGGAGCCCGCGTCGCGGGCAAGAGCGGTCGCAGCGGCCCGGTCTACAACCCAGCCACCGGGGAGCTCGCGCGCCAGGTCGACTTCGCATCGGTCGAGGAGGTCGACGCCGCGGTGCACGCCGCCCACGACGCCTTCCCCGCGTGGCGCGCGACGAGCATCAGCAAGCGCACCGAGATCATGTTCCGCATCCGGAACCTGGTCGAGCAGCACCGCGAGGAGCTGGCCGCGCACCTGACCCGCGAGCACGGCAAGGTCCGCAGCGACGCGCTCGGCGAGGTGGCACGGGGGATCGAGAACCTCGAGTTCGC
>JBDTWT010000202.1:0-2973 GCA_040006555.1 Chloroflexota bacterium | reverse complement strand
TCGTCGCCTACCAGAAGCTGACCGGGTGGATGCCGCCGAGCTGCCGGTATTCGCCGACGTGCTCGCAGTACACCTACCAGGCCATCGACCGATACGGCCTGCTGCGCGGCTCGTGGATGGGCGCGAAGCGCATCGGCCGATGCAACCCGTTCCATGCAGGTGGCTATGACCCGGTCACGTAGGCAGGTGTCACGCCGATGATGGGGATCGAGCACTTCACCCCGCCGTGGGACGTCTTCTTCCTGCCGCTCTTCAACCTGCTCGTCTTCTTCTACGAGCTGCCGTTCTTCGACTTCGCCCTGGCGATCATCGTGTTCACCATCGTCATCCGGACGATCCTGGCGCCGCTCTTCATCCGGCAGATCCGCTCGCAGAAGGAGATGCAGCGGATGCAGCCCCTCGTCCGCGAGGTGCAGCGCAAGCACAAGGGCAACCGCCAGAAGATCAGCGAAGAGACGATGGCGCTCTACAAGGAGCACGGCGTCAACCCGGCGGCCGGGTGCCTCCCCGTCGTGCTCCAGCTGCCGATCCTGTTTGCCCTGTACCAGGCCCTTATCCGCGCCTCCGGCCTGGTTCAGGGCTTCACCGTCCCGGCTGACAAGCAGGCGGCTTTCGAAGCCCTTCAGAGCGCGGGGGTCGTTGAGGCCACGGCCAAGGCGGGGGAGTACACCATTCACGTCACTGGACCCTGCAGCCTCCCCGAGTTCAGCCAGCTGCCCCAGTTCCTGCCCTTGAACTGCCAGCTCATCGATCCTCTCAAGCTCGGCGAAACCGTGCAGACCACGGTCGGATGGCTGTTCAACCCGTTCACCGGGGTCCATCTGAACCTCGCCCACATCGACCAGGCGTTTTCCATCCCGCTGTTCGGAGGGTTCGGTCTGTCCCTCCTGGCTGTCATCGCGGCGATCCTGCAGTTCGTGCAGGTGAAGATGACGAGCCCTCGCCCGAACCCGGAGGATCCCACCACCGGGATGACCGCGACGATGACCTACACCTTCCCGCTCCTGACGATCGTCTGGGGCGGCATCTTCCCGAGCGGCCTGATCCTCTATTGGATCGTCTACACCGCGTACCTGGTGATACAGCAGTTCCTCATCATGGGATGGGGGAACCTCTTCCCGATCTTCCGCTGGCAGCCAAGCTGGGCGCCATCGCCGGACGGGATCGCGACGGCTCCCAGCGCGAGACGCGCGGACACGAACGAGCCGTCGGGGGTTTCACCCCAGCCCACCAATCCCCGCGCCCCCGTGGCGGCCGGCACTCGCGCGCCCGCGCGATCCGGGAACCGACGCACCGGCGCCAAGCGAAGAGGCCGAAAGAGATGACCTTCCGTGAATTCTCAGGCAAGAACGTGGAACAGGCGATCCGCACCGCCATGGCGGAATTCGCCGCCGATCTCTCCGAGCTCGACATCGAGATCCTCTCCCAGGGCAGCAAGGGCGTCCTGGGAGTAGGAGCCGAGGAGGCTCGGATCCTGGCCGCTCCAAAGTCCGCCGTCGCGGCGGCCGAGAGCGTCCGGCCCGAGCAGCCGCGGGCTCCCCAGGCCCCACCACCCCCGGCTCCTGACTGGACCGATGACGCCGCGCCCGCGCCCGCGCCCGCGGCCCCGGCCGCCGAGGCCGAGGGGACGTGGTCGTCAGGGGATGAGCCACAGGGTGCCGAGCCCGATGCCGGCGACCAAGCGAGCGAGCTCGCGCGCGCCGAGGCGCGCCGCACCCGCGGCGGGCGCGGCCGTGGCGGCGCGCGGGATCGTGGCGGGCGCGAGGGGAACGGGCGCAGCCGCGACCGGGATCACGCCATCCGGGAGCCGCGCCGCGACCGCCCGCCGCGTGAGCCACGCGGTGAGCGCCGCGAGCCCACGCCGTTCGTCCCGGGCAAGGCGCTCGACGAGCTCTCCGACGAGGAGCGCGCGACGCTCGAGACCGGCAAGACGGTCCTCGAGGAGATGCTCAAGCTCATGGGTCTTGGCGGGACCGTGGAGGTCGCGAGTACGGGCGAGACGTCGCGCCTCAACGTGCGCGGCGAGGATCTCACCGGGCTCGTCGGCCGGCGCGGCGAGAAGCTCGCCAGCCTGCAGCACATCGTCAACCTGATCGTCGGCCGCCGAGAGGGCCAGCACCACCGCATCGCCGTCGACGTGGAGAACTACCGAGGGCGGCGCGAGGAGCAGCTTCGTGACGTCGCGGACCGAGCGGCGAAGCGAGTCACGCAGACCGGAAAGATCCTCCAGTTGGAGGCGATGCCCGCGGTCGAGCGCCGGATCGTGCACATGGCGCTGGTCGAGAACCCGAAGGTCCGAACCCAGAGCGTGGGCGTCGAGCCGAACCGCCGCATCGTGGTGCTTCCCGCGAGCACGATCAAGGAGTAGCGGAGGGCTACCCGCGTCCGGGATGGACGCGCCGGCCTGCGCCGTAGGGCGCATCGCGCCTGGAGGCCCGTGGGTGGGGTTCGCTCCGACGCTGGATGACGGATACGCCCTCGTCGTGGAGGGGCCAGGTGGGTCGGGCAGGACCGCGGCCGATGCCGACCTGCTCCTGGCCCTGGCGGTCGCCTACTTCGAGGATGCGCTCGACGCCCCGCCGGACGAGCTTGCCGCGACCCACGCCGACATCGCCTCGCTCGTTCGGCACGTCGCCGAGGCAGAGGTGGATGCCCCTCGCCGGAGGTTGTTGGGCGAGGCGGTCGACGCAATCGACGATGGCCTCGCGGCGGACGTCGTCATCAGGCGGCTCACCGCGGCGCTGAACGTCGCCGCCGCGGGCGACCCCGTGGCGTGGCTGCTGGAACGCGCCGGGAGCGTGGCCGCCACACACGAGTGAGCGGCCGGCCTCCTGGCCGACCGCTCAGTTGACGGGTCGCGTGTCCTTCGCGCGGGTCAGGGATTGCGGAGGGTGTCCTCGTCGTCTCGGCGCACCACCTGTCCGCCCTCCGAGCCCATCTCGGCGGACCCGGTGCTCGTGGATGCTGGTGCGC
>JBDTWT010000201.1:0-3007 GCA_040006555.1 Chloroflexota bacterium | reverse complement strand
CAACGGTATCTGGGCCAACGCACAGGGGGAGCTCGACGCGGCGGCCGAGCGGCTCGGACTCGATCCGGGGATGCACCGGGTTCTGCGTGTCCCGAAGCGCGAGCTGACCGTGAACTTCCCGGTCACGCACGACGACGGGCACGTCGAGGTCTATACCGGCTTCCGCGTCCATCACAACATCAACCGCGGCCCGGTCACCGGCGGCATCCGCTACGTGCCGAAGCTCGACCTCGACGAGGCCCGCGCCCTCGCGATGCTCACGACGTGGAAGGCGGCGCTGGTCCGGATACCGTTCGGCGGCGCGGCCGGTGGCGTCCGGGTCAACCCAAGGCGCCTGAGCGAGAACGAGCGCCAGGGACTGACCCGGCGCTATGCCACCGAGATCAGCATCATCCTCGGTCCGGACAGCGACATCCCCTCACCGGATGTGAACACCGGCTCCCAGACCATGGCCTGGATCATGGACACGTACTCCATGCACCGCGGCCACACGGTCGCCGCCGCCGTCACCGGCAAGCCGCTCGCGATCGGTGGGACCCGCGGGCGCCGCAGCGCCACGGCACGGGGCGCCCTGCGCTGCATGGCGGCGGTCGCATCGGCCCACCAGATGGCCCTGTCGGGAGCTCGCGTGGCGATCCAGGGCTTCGGTCGAGTCGGGATGACGCTTGCCGAGGAGCTGCACGCGTCCGGGGCCACGATCGTCGGCATCGCGGACGATCGGGACGCCGTCTCAAACCCGGCCGGGATAGCGGTCGACCGCGCGGTGGAATGGATGCGCGAGCACGACACGATCCGAGGTCTCCCCGGCGCCGAGCCGATCGGCAAGGCCGACCTGTTCGCCATGGACTGCGACATCCTGGTCCCGGCGGGCCTCCAGGACGAGATCACGGAGGCGAACGCGGGCACCATCCGCGCCAAGATCGTGGCCGAGGCGGCGAACGGCGCCACGACGAGCGCCGCGGACACCATCCTGCGCGAGGCGGGTATCACCGTGATCCCCGACATCGTCTGCACCGCCGGGGCGCTCGTGCTCGGCTACTTCGAGTGGGTGCAGGACATGCAGGCCTTCTTCTGGACGGAGCCGGAGATCACCGCCGAGCTCGACCGGATCCTGGACGAGGCGATGGCCGGGGTCCAGGCAATGGCCGACGCCGAGCGCGTCGACCTGCGCTCGGCCGCGATGATGGTCGCCGTCTCGCGCGTCGCCGAGGCGACGCAGCTCCGCGGCCTCTACCCCTGAGCTGAGGCCCCCGCCCGCGAACGTGGGGCACGAAACGTGCGAATGGGCCCCGAAACCGTATCCTTTCGTGCGCGTCGTGAATTCGAGGCGCCTGCATGGAGTCCCGCATGTCTACGAACCCCACCTTCGCCGCTCCGCGCGATCTGCTCACCGAGCTCGAGCGCGCCGCCGAGCGCTTCCTCAACCGCCATCTCGGCATGGCGAAGGAGTGGTTCCCGCACGACTACGTTCCGTACTCGCTGGGCCGCGACTACGACAAGGAACCGTGGACGCCGGACCAGCCGCGCATCAGCGGCGTTGCGCAGATCGCGTTCGAGGTGAACCTCCTCACGGAGGACAACCTGCCTTCGTACCACCGCGAGATCCACAGGATGTTCGGCCGCGGCGACGGCCCGTGGATCAACTGGGTGAACCGATGGACGGCGGAGGAGGGCCGACACGGCATCGTCCTGCGCGACTACCTCATCGTGACCCGCAACATCGACCCCGTCGCGCTCGAGCGTGGGCGCATGAACCAGCTGCAGACCGCCTACAACCACGACGACGGCGGCAACGTCCTGCGCGGCCTGGCGTACGTGGCGTTCCAGGAGCTCGCGACGCGAATCAGCCACCGAAACACGGGCCAGTACTCCTCCGATCCGGTGGCCGATCGGATCATGTCGCGCATCGCGGCCGACGAGAACCTGCACATGGTCTTCTACCGCGACATGCTGTCCGAGGCGATCAAGCTGGATCCGTCGGCTGCGGTCCACGCGATCGCCGATGAGATCACCGACTTTCAGATGCCGGGCGCCGGGATGGTGAACTTCACGCGCAAGGCAGCGCAGATGGCCAAGGCCGGCATCTACGACCTGCGCGTGCACCACGACGAGGTCATCTGGCCGCTTCTGAGCTACTGGGGCGTCTTCGAGCTCGAGGGGCTTGAGGCGTCCGCGGAGCTGCGCCGGCACGAGCTGCGCCGCTTCCTCGACGAGCTCGATGCCTCGGCCTCGCGCTTCGAAGCGCGCCGCGCGGCGGCGCTGGAGCGCGACGCCGCACGCGCCGGCTGATCGGGGCTAGCGGCGCGAGGCGCGGCCGGTCGTCGGCCCTCCGCGCGTGAGCCATCGAATCACGCGCACGAGCAGCCAGCCGATCAGCACGCGCCGGACAAATCCCATCATGCGCCGCTGCAATGCAACGGCCGTGCCCGCGCGCTGGCAAGACGCTCCCGCTTGCGGCCGCATCGGTCTTGCCCGCACACTCCGCGCATGAGCGACCCGAAGCGATGGCGCGCGCACGAGGAGCAGTGGGAGGCGGAGCGCCTCGGTCCGGCGCTCGAACGCGGGCCCGAGCGCAAGGAGCGGTTCATCACCCAGTCGGGCGTCGAGATCGACCGGGTCTACACGCCCGCGGACCTGGCGGACCCATCTAACGATCCGGATCTGGACCGACCCCGCTACCAGTTCGGCGCCGCGCCCCGCGCAGAGGAGGCCACCGGCTGGGACGAGGTCGACGATCTGGGCCTCCCCGGGGAGCCGCCGTTCACGCGCGGCATCCACCCGACCGGGCACCGGGGGCGCCTGTGGACGATGCGCATGTTCGCGGGCTTCGGCACCGCCGAGGACACCAACGATCGCTTCAAGAAGCTGATCGCCGCCGGCGGCACAGGGCTGAGCATCGCCTACGACATGCCCACGCTGTACGGCTACGACCACGACGACCCGATGGCCGAGGGCGAGTTCGGGACCTGTGGCGTGGCCGTCTCGAGCCTGGCCGACATGGAGGTCC
>JBDTWT010000200.1:0-3029 GCA_040006555.1 Chloroflexota bacterium | reverse complement strand
TGAACTCGCGGAGCATGCGGTCGACGATGACCTCGAGGTGCAGCTCGCCCATGCCGGCGATACGCGTCTGGGACGACTCCTGGTCGGTGCTGACGCGGAAGGTCGGGTCCTCCTCGGCGAGCCGCTGCAGGGCGATCGACATCTTGTCCTGGTCGGCCTTGGTCTTCGGCTCCACGGCGAGCTCGATGACCGGCTCGGGGAAGCTGATCGACTCGAGCACGATCGGCTTGTCCTCGACGCACAGCGTGTCGCCGGTCGTCGTGTTCTTGAGGCCGACGGCCGCGGCGATGTCGCCCGCGCTGACCGAGTCGATCTCCTCGCGGTGGTTGGCGTGCATCTGCAGGATGCGGCCGACCCGCTCCTTGACCCCCTTCGTCGAGTTGTAGACGTACGAGCCGGTCTTGAGCGTCCCGGAGTACACACGGAAGTAGGCCAGCTTGCCGACGAACGGGTCGACGGCGATCTTGAACGCGAGCGCCGCAAACGGCTCGTTCGGGTCGCGCGTGCGCTGGATCTCCTCGCCGGTGCGCGGATCGGTGCCCGTCACGGGCGGGACGTCGAGCGGGCTCGGCAGGTAGTCGATGACCGCGTCGAGCATCGGCTGCACGCCCTTGTTCTTGAGCGCCGAGCCGGTGAGCACCGGGACGATCTGGTAGGCGAGCGTCCCCCGCCGCAGCGCCCGGCGCAGCTCGTCGGCTCCGATCTGCTCGCCCTCGAGGAACTTGTGGGCGATGTCGTCGTCGAGGTCCGCGACGGCCTCGATCATCTTCTCGCGCCACTCGTCGGCGAGCGCCTGGTGCTCGGCCGGGATCTCGCCCACGTTGATCTGGTCGCCGAGATCGTTGCCGTAGGTGATCGCCTGCATGTTGATGAGGTCGATGACGCCGCGGAACTGGTCCTCGGCGCCGATCGGCAGCTGGAGCGGCACGGCGTTGACGCCAAGGCGGTCCTTGATCATGTCGACGACGTGCCAGAAATCGGCGCCGGTGCGGTCGAGCTTGTTCACGAAGCAGAAGCGCGGCACGCCGTAGCGGTCGGCCTGGCGCCAGACGGTCTCGGACTGCGGCTCGACGCCCGCGACGCCGTCGAAGACCACGACCGCGCCGTCGAGCACTCGAAGGCTTCGCTCGACCTCCACCGTAAAGTCCACGTGCCCGGGCGTGTCAATCAGGTTGACTCGATGATCCTTCCAGAAGCACGTCGTGGCCGCGGCGGTGATGGTGATCCCCCGCTCCTGCTCCTGCTCCATCCAGTCCATCGTGGCGGCGCCCTCATGCACCTCGCCGAGCTTGTAGATCTTCTTCGTGTAGAAGAGGATCCGCTCGGTCACCGTCGTCTTGCCGGCGTCGATGTGCGCGATGATCCCGATGTTCCGGGTGTTCTCGAGGCCGAAGCCGACCGAACTGGCGGTCCGGACGGTGGCTGGCTGCGTCGAGGTCATGGTGGCTACCACTTGAAGTGGCTGAAGGCCTTGTTGGCCTCGGCCATCCGGTGGGTGTCCTCGCGGCGCTTCACGGCGTTGCCGATGCCGTTGCTCGCGTCGACGAGCTCCTGTGCCAGCTTGTCGGACATGCTCTTGCCGTTGCGCTTGCGGGCCGAGTCGATGAGCCAGCGCATGCCGAGGCTCACGCGCCGGTCGGCGCGCACCTCGACCGGGATCTGGTAGGTCGAGCCACCGACGCGCTTCGGCTTCACCTCGATGAGCGGCATCGCGTTGCGCAGCGCCTGCTCGAGGACCTCGACGCCCGCACGGCCGGCCTGGCGCTCACAGCGAGCCAGCGCATCCTCGAGGATGCGATGCGCGAGCTGACGCTTGCCGCCGTACATGAGCTTGTTCGTGAACTGGTCGAGCGTCAGGGCGGTGCCGGTCAGGTTCTCGGCGTACTTGGTCTTGCGCGCGATCGTGGTGCGTCGGGGCATGGTTAGGACTTGCCGGGCGCCTTCGCGCCGTACTTGCTGCGACTCTGCCTGCGGTCACGCACGCCGGCGGCATCGAGGGTGCCGCGCACGATGTGGTACTTCACGGCCGGCAGGTCACGGACCTTGCCGCCGCGCACGAGGACCATCGAGTGCTCCTGGAGGTTGTGGCCGACCCCCGGGATGTAGGCGGTGACCTCCATGCCGTTGGTCAGGCGCACGCGCGCGACCTTCCGGAGCGCCGAGTTCGGCTTCTTCGGGGTGCGCGTCATGACCTGCAGGCACACGCCACGCCGCTGCGGCGCGCCGCGTCCCTCGCTCGTGGTCTGCTCGAGGGTGTTCAGCGTCCGGCGCAGGGCGGGGGCCTTGATCTTCTTGACGGCCGGCTTGCGACCCTTGCGGACCAGCTGGCTGATGGTTGGCAAAGAGGACCTCGTGTCGAGTGATCTGTCTTCTGGAGTACGGACCGCCGGACCTCGCGGAGCCCGCGCGAATCCCCGGAGGGAGTGCTCGGTGAGCTTCAGCGGAGTGGTGCCCGGCGGGCACACACGAAGGCATCCCGCACGCGGGACACCGGCTGCGGAGTATACGGAGATTTCGCTCGGAGTGTCAAACGTGACGCCCGCTCGCGAGGGCGCTGCCGAGGGCCACCCGCCGGTCGCCGCGCGACGCGCTCCTCGGGCGCGGTGTCGCGCGCGTCCCGAGGTCGCCGCGGCCCGCGCTTTGGCCTCTTCCCGCGAACCGCGCGGCTGCGTATAGTCGCGGGGTTCCGGCTCGGCCTGTACAGCGCGGCCGACTCGTCTTCCCGCTTCGTGCCACTGCCATCGCGCCCAGGGGAGTAAGGAGGCCCAGCCTACTCGCTCGGTTGCATTGCCGACCCGCGACCTCCGCGGCGCCCGCCCGTACGGCCGCAGGGACGATTCACCAGGAGGAGGAGAGGTTCCCAATGACGCAGTCATCCCGCGAGGACGTCATCCAGCAGGACGTCCGCGACCTGCACCGACTGGGCTACGCCCAGGAGCTGTTCCGCAGCATGGGCGGATTCAGCAACTTCGCCATCAGCTTCAGCATCATCTCGATCCTGACCGGCGCGGTCATCCTGTACGACTACG
>JBDTWT010000199.1:0-3041 GCA_040006555.1 Chloroflexota bacterium | reverse complement strand
TTCGTCGACATCACCAGCCAGTGCATCGAGAACAACGGCCGGCGCATCGGCTTCGCGAGCGCCAACGAGATGCTCACCTTCTACCGCAAGACCTACAAGCGCGCGCCGAAGGACGCGACGCAGCTCAACGCGTTCGAGATCGGCGTCGTCTACCCCGCGGACCACGCGGCGAGCAACGGCAATGGTCACGCTCCCAGGCCCGTCGTTGCCGATACGCCCCGCGCCACCTCACTGCCCGACCAACCCGCCGGACCGATGGCCTCCGCGACCGAGTCGCCAGGGGAGGGAGGCGCCACCGCTCCAGCCGCCGCGACCCAGGTCGTGGAGCGCTCGGACGACGAGAAGGCGCGCCGGCGGGCGGAGTCCCAGGAACGGGCCGCACTGATGGCGAAGCTGCCGGCCGAGGTGAAGATGCGCGTCGCCAAGCGCGAGGTCACGCTGCCCCAGGCCCTGGCAGACGCCGGGCTCGAAATCCCGGAGTGGCTGCGCACGGGCGCCAGCGCCCCGACCGACGCGCCCGTGCCGCGCGGGGACGTCGAGCCTTCGCTGACCGGCGCGGATCCGCAGTCCGAGCTGAAGCCGGAGCTCGACGCGCAGAAGGCGGAGGCGGCGGCCGAGGGCCGCGATCCCGCGTCGGTCAACCCTCCGGCGCCCGCGTCGAGCGATCCGAAGGAGGCGAAGCGCGCGGAGGCCCAGCGCAAGCTCGCGGTCATGCAGCGGCTGCCGTCAGAGCTGAAGCTCCGGGTCGCGAAGCGCGAGATATCGCTGGAGGACGCGGTGCGCGAAGCGGGCGTCGAGCCGGAATGAGCACGAAGATCGCCCTCGACGGCGTGGGCGGGCAGGGCGTCCGGCTGATCGCGGGCGTGATGGGGGCGCTCCTCGCCCGGATGGGCAAGGAGGTCACCGTCCTTATCGACTACGACTCGAGCGTGCGCGGCAGCATGAGCGACGCGTTCCTGATCTTCGACGACAAGCCGATCGAGAACCCCGTCGTCGAGGAGGCGGACATCATGCTCAAGCTCGCCGACAAGGGGCACCTCCGCATACACGGCCGCAAGGTCGTGGCGGATCTCGGGCTCGACGTGCCCGGCGCCGAGCAGATCCCGTTCGCCTCGCTGGGCAGCGAGCTGTTCGGCAAGGAGCTGTTCGGCAACATGATCGCCCTGGGCCGGATCCTCCGCCTGGCGGAGATCGAGTTCGACGAGACCGCGATTCGCGAGTCGCTGCCGGCCCGCTTCGTCGACGACAACGTCGCCGCCATCCGTTTCGGATACGACCTCACCGACCAGCGCATCGCCGAGCTGGCGGCCGCCGCGCCGCCCTCGCGCTTTCAGATGAACACGGCCGCGACCGCGCACACGCACGAGCGGACGATCAGCGCCGGCCATGGCGTGGCTGACGGAAACCCCATCGAGGGCTGACCCTGCTAGCGTTCGCGACGTGGAGCACGACCCGGTCGCGACGAACCCCGGCCTGTACCGCGTCGTCATGGAGAACGACCGCGTGCGGGTCCTCGAATATCGCGACACACCCGGCGACCGCACCACGCCGCATCGGCATCCCGACAGCGTGATGGTGACCCTCAGCTCCTTCCGGCGCCGCCTCATCGGTGAGGGCGGGTCGGCCGAGGTGGAGCTCGCGGCAGGAACCACCCGTTGGCTGGCGGCGCAGGAACATGCGGGGGAGAACATCGGCGACACCGACACACACGTCGTGTTCGTGGAGCTCAAGGAGCCCGGGCCGGAGGCCCTCCCAGCGCAGGGGCCACCCGGCCCATCGGCGGCCTGACCGATGGAGCGAGCGGCAGCCAAGCCCGGCCTTGACCTGGACGCGATGCGACGGGCGCCCAAGGTGCTGCTCCACGATCACCTCGACGGCGGGCTGAGGCCGCGCACGGTGATCGAGCTCGCGGCCGAGGCTGGCTACCGGGAGCTGCCGACGACCGATCCCGACGAGCTGGCCAAGTGGTTCACGCTGGGTGCCGATCGCAAGTCGCTCGAGCTCTACCTGGAGGGTTTCCGTCACACCGTGGCCGTCCTCCAGACCCGCGACGCGATCGAGCGCGTGGCGGCCGAGTGCGCCGAGGACCTCGCGGCCGACGGCATCGTCTACGCCGAGGTCCGCATGGCCCCCGAGCTCTTGACCGATGGGGGCCTCTCGCTCGACGAGGCCGTGACCGCCATGCTCGAGGGGTTCCGCCGGGGGTCAGAGGGAAGGCCGATCACGATCGGGCTCATCGCGACCGCCATGCGCCAGGCCGCGAAGTCGGTGGAGATCGCCGAGCTGGCGATCCGACATCGGGCGGCGGGGGTGATCGGCTTCGACATCGCCGGCCCGGAGGCGGGCTATCCGCCGACTCGTCACCTCGACGCGTTCCACCTGATCGCCCGCGAGAACTTCCACTTCACCATCCACGCCGGGGAGGGGTTCGGGCTGCCGTCGATCTGGGAGGCCCTCCAGTGGTGCGGCGCGGAGCGGCTCGGCCATGGGGTGCGGATCGTGGACGACATCACCGTCCGGCCCGACGGCCGCGTGGCGCTGGGTCGCCTGGCCGCCTACGTCCGCGACCGGCGCGTGCCCCTGGAAATGTGCCCGACCTCGAACGTCCACACCGGCGCGGCCGCGTCGATCGAGGAGCATCCGATCGACCTTCTCCGCCGTCTCCGGTTCCGCGTGACGGTCAACACCGACAACCGGCTCATGAGCGGCATCACGCTGTCGAGTGAGTTCGCGACGCTCGTGCGCACGTTCGGGATCGGCCTCGACGAGATCGAATGGCTGACGCTCAACGCCATGAAGTCCGCCTTCTGGCCATTCGACGGCCGGCTGCGGATCATCAACGAGCAGATCAAGCCCGGATATGCATCGTTGCGCGCGTCCCAGGCCGCTGCGGAGCTCACGACCGCCTAGTGCCGACCACCCTCACGCTGATCGCCACCGGGCGCCGCAGCGGGAAGCCGCGCGAGGTCGAGCTCTACGCGTTCCCGGACGGCGAGCGGCTGGTCATCGTCGGGTCGCGCGGCGGGTCGGTGCGGGACCCG
>JBDTWT010000198.1:0-3057 GCA_040006555.1 Chloroflexota bacterium | reverse complement strand
CGCTCGTGATCGACGCCGCGGATCCAGGCGCAGCGCGGGTCGTTCGCAAGGTCGGTGCTGACCATCGGTGCCCGCTCGCTGGCGGCGAGCCCGGTGATGCCCTGCCCGATGTCGAGGCGCGCCACGCCGATGTGCTGGCGGTCGACGCCGTTCGTCGCAGCGAGCGTCAGGCCGGCACCTTCCCGGTCCACGAGGTAGAGCGAGCACACCTCGGCGCGCATGGCGGATGTGCTGCGATCCACGATGAGTTGCATGAGCTCGTCCCACGTGGCCGCGCCGGCGGCGAGCTGCACGATCTCCCGGAACGCGCGAAGCTCATCGAGCTCGTCCGCGGAGCCATCGCGCTCGGCCGCCTCCGTGGCTCGTGTCGTCATCGATCTCCTCGGGGCTTGCCGGCTTCAGGGGCCGAGCAGGTCCACCAGTATCGCCTGCTGCACGTAGAGGCGATTCTCGGCCTGGTCGAGCACCACCGATCTCGGGCCGTCGAGCGCCTCGTCGCTGATCTCCTCCCCGCGGTGCGCGGGGAGGCAGTGCATCACGAGCGCGTCAGGCGCATCGGCGAGAAGGGCCGCGTCGATCCGGAAGCCGGCGAATCGCAGCCGTCGCAGGTCCGCCTCGGCCTCCGCTCCCATGCTCGTCCAGGCGTCCGTGTACACCGCGTCCGCGCCGCGCACCGCGGCGTGCGGGTCGTTGCCGACCGAGACGCTTCCGCCGGTGCGTTGGGCAAGCTGGCCTGCCCGACCGACGACCAGCGGATCGGGCTCGTAGCCCGGGGGCGTCGCGACCCTGACGTGGAGTCCGGCGATCGCCCCCGCCAGCATCAGCGAGTGACAGACGTTGTTCCCGTCTCCGACGAAGGCGAGTGTCCGATCCCGGAGCTCGCCGAGGTGCTCGCGCAGGGTGAGCAGGTCCGCGAGCGCCTGGCACGGGTGCTCCTGGTCGGTGAGTGCGTTGACGACCGGAACCGATGCGGCGTCGGCGAGCTCGACGAGCGTGTCGTGCGCGAACGTGCGCAGGACGATCGCGTCGACCCATCGGCTCAGGTTGCGGCCGATGTCGGTCGCGGTCTCACGGCGCCCGATGCCGACCTCGTCCGGCCCCAGGTACACCGACTGCCCGCCCAGCGCGTCGATCCCGACGTCGAAGGTCACCCGTGTCCGCAGGCTGGGCTTCTCGAACAGCAGCGCGACGTGGCGGCCGGCGAGGAGCTGCGGCACCCGGCCCGCGGCTCGCTGCTCGCGCAACGCAGTGGCGGAGTCGAGCAGGCGCGCCAGCGTGGAGCCGTCGAGATCGGCGACCGACGCGAGATGCCGGACCCGCGGGGTGGCCGACGCCAGCTCGGCGCGCGCGATCACGGCTTGAGCGCCAAGGCCGTGTTCCAGCGGCGTCGCGCGATCCCGGAGGTGCGATCGGCGTCGAGGACGGCCGGCACGTCATCCCATGGGACCTCCTCGAAGCCGTGGAGGGCGAAGTACCCAGGGTTGGCGGTGAGGACGTACAGGCAGCCGATGCGCGCCTCACGGGCGTCGCGGACGATCGCCCGCACGAGCATGTCCCCCAGGCCACGGCCCTGGACCGACTCCTCCACGGCGAGCGAGCGGAGCTCGCCGAGGCCGTCGCCATAGTCGCGCAGGGCGGCAATTCCGCAGACCGCTCCGTCGAGCTCGGCCACCCGGAACGACCCGATCTGCTCCGCGATCTCCTCTGGCGCCCGCGAGAGGAGGATGCCGCGCCGCGCATAGCGCTCGTTGATCCGGCCGATCGCGTCGACGTCCGAGAGGCGTGCGCGACGGTGGAAGGAGGCCCCGGCGGTGAGCGGCGACACCACGTGCTGCGGGCCACCGGGCTGCGGTGACGACGGCTCGGCCGTCTCCCTGGTGCCACTCGGGCCATCCGTTGGGCCGGCCAGGTCGCGGCGGACCGTCGGCAGCCGACTGAGCAGTGGCGCCTCGTCCGGATCCTCGAACGGGCCGCGCACCGCGGCCTGCGTCCGCACCGGCAGGCCCCAGATCGAGATGAAGCCGACGGCCGCCTCGTGGTCGAATCGGTCATCCGCCCCGTAGCTGGCGAGGCCAAGGTCGTAAAGGGAGTTCGGCGAGCGGCGGCCCACCACCGACGCGGCGCCGGGGGTGAAGCGCAGCCGCACCTCGCCCGTGACGTGCCGCTGGGTCCAGGTCACGAACGCGCGGAGCGCGCGGGCAAGCTCGCTGAACCAGAGCCCGTCGTAGGCGAGCGTGGCGAGCCTGTCGGCGACCGGCCGCTTGAAGGCGAGAAGCTCCTTCGACAGCGTCAACCCCTCGAGTGCGGCGTGCGCCTGGTGGAGCACCACGGCCGCCGGCGCCTCGTAGATCTCGCGGCTCTTGATTCCGACCAGCCGGTCCTCGACGTGGTCGATGCGGCCGATGCCGTGGGAGCCGGCCAGCGCGTTCAGGCGCTCGACGAGCTCGACGCCGCTCAACCGATGCCCGTCGATGCTCACCGGCACGCCCGCTGCGAACCCGACGACGATCTCCGCGGCCTCGGGCGGGGCGGCGGACGGGTCGCGAGTCCAGGCGTACACGTCGGCCGGTGGGGCGGTCCATGGGTCCTCGAGGATGCCCGCCTCGATCGAGCGACCCCACAGGTTGACGTCGATGCTGTACGGCGACTCTGGACCGACCTCGATCTCGATGCCGTGCGCCTTGGCGTAGGCGAACTCCTCGTCTCGGTTCATTCCCATGCCGACCCGCATCGGCGCGATGACGCTGAGGCTCGGGTCCAGCGCCGCGACCGCCACGTCGAATCGCACCTGGTCGTTGCCCTTGCCCGTGCAGCCGTGCGCGACCGCGGTCGCACCGACCTCGTGGGCGGTCTCGACGAGGAGCCTCGCGATGAGCGGCCGCGCGATCGCGGTCGCCAGCGGGTAGATGCCCTGGTAGAGCGCTCCCGCCTGCAGCGCCGGCCACACGAAATCCGTGACGAACGTCTCCCGCGCATCCACCGCGATCGCGCGCGTCGCGCCGCCGGAGAGCGCCCGGGCGAGAATTGTGTCCGGCTCGACCCCGCCGCCGACGTCGA
>JBDTWT010000197.1:0-3087 GCA_040006555.1 Chloroflexota bacterium | reverse complement strand
GTCGCCTCGACCCCGGTGAGGAGCATGCGCATCGGCATGAGGTACGGGCTGAAGAACGGAACGAGGGAGAGCCCGGCGACCCAGCCGGCCTCCGGATCGTTCAGCGCGGTGAATGACACGAAGTAGCCCGCCATGGCGAGGAAGATCAGGGGTCCGGCTGCCTGCTGGACGTCCTCGACGCGCGAGACCATCGAGCCCGCTGCCGCATACAGCGTCGAGTACAGCACGAAGCCGAGCAGGAAGAACGCGACGAAGGCGGGGAGCATCCATGGCTCCAGCGACGGGAGCCGGAACGCGGCCTCACCGCGCAGGTTCAGGGAGTCGGCGACGGGCCCGCCCGCCGAGAGGCCGACGCCGGCTGCCACGAGGATCGCGAGGTACTGCGTCAGGCCGGCGGCACCAGTGCCGAGCACCTTGCCGGTGAGCAGCTGCCGCGGCGTGGCTGAGGTGATGAGGAGCTCCATGACCCTGTTCGACTTCTCCTCGGCCACGCTCTGGGCCACCCAGTTCCCGTAGGTGAGGATCGCCATGAAGGTGAGAATCACGATGACGTAGGCCGCGAGCAGGGCGGGACCGTAGTCCTCCTCCGGCCGCGCCTCGGGATCGGACTGGACGGCCGTGAACGCCGGCGGCCGGAAGAGCGCGGCGCTCTCCGTCGGAGCGATTCCGGCGCGCGCGAGTCGGTCGCTCACCGCAAGGAGGCCGGCCGCCTGCGTGACGAGCGTCCTCGTCAGGCTGGTCGGGCTCGCCGAGCTCAGGTACTCGAACGCGAGCTCCCCGTCGGCGCCCCGGGTAATCGTGAGGAGGCCGTCGAGCCGGCCTTCGCGCACCGCATCGGCCGCGGCCGCCGGGTCCTCCGTTCGCGTGGCGCTCGCGCCGCTTTCCGCCGCTCTCGTGAGCGTGGCCTGCACGGTCGCCACGGGATCCGAGGGCAGGTCATCGACGCGGACGTCGATCGCGATGGCGGCCGGCTCTCCCACGACGCCGGATGCCTGGAGCAGCACCGGGAGGAGCGCGACGACGACGACCGCGAGCGCGAGGAGGACCGTCGTGATGAGGAACGCGCGGCCACGGACGCGCACCAGGTACTCGCGCCTGGCGACGTGGGCGGCGTTCGGCCAGAGACCGCTCACGCGCTCGACGCCCCGGATGACGCGGCCGCGAGATGCTGCTCGTCCTCGTCCACCGCCCGTCGCCCGACGTGCTCGAAGAAGACCTCCTCCAGGCTCGGCTCCGCGATCTCGAAGCGTGTAACGCGTTCCCCGCGGTCGAGGGCGGCGCGCAGTATCCGCTCGGGATCGACGTCCGCCGGGAGCTGAAGCTCGACGAAATCGGCGCGCCGGGCGCCGATCGTGAGCCCGCCGAGCCCCTCCAGCTGCGTGACCGCCTCGAGGAAGCGACCATCGCCCTCGGTCGCGAGTCGCACGACCTTGCGGCCCATCGCGCGCCGGACGTCACGGACCGAGCCGTGCACGACCACCCGCCCGCGGTCGACGATGGCGATCGACTCGCACAGCTCCTCGACCGTCTCCATCTGGTGCGTGCTGAAGATCAGCGTCTTGCCTCGCTCACGCATCGTGAGGAAGGCCTCCTTGAGCAGGCGCACGTTGATCGGGTCCAGGCCGCTGAACGGCTCGTCCATGATCATCACGTCGGGGTCGTGGAGGATGGCGGCGATGAACTGGATCTTCTGCTGGTTCCCCTTCGACAGCTCCTCCACCCGCCGATCCCGGTAGTCGGGGATGCGGAAGCGCTCCAGCCACGCGTCGATCTCGGCGCGGGCGACCGCGTCGCTGATGCCATACAGGGACGAGAGGAAGCGCAGCTGCTCGGCGACCCGCATCTTCGGGTACAGGCCGCGCTCCTCCGGGAGGTAGCCCCACGTGCGTCGCGGCAGCTCGGTGTTCGGGCGCCCCTCCCATGTGACCGATCCGGAGTCGGCACGGAGGATGTCGAGCACGATGCGCATGCAGGTGGTCTTGCCGGCCCCGTTTGGCCCGAGCAGGCCAAAGATCCGTCCCGGCTCGACGGTGAAGCTCACGTCGTCGAGCGCGACCACGTCGCCGAACCGCTTATGGAGGCCTTCCACCGCCAAGCTCATCGGTCATCTCCGCTCGGTCGAGCCTTGATACAGCTGCTGCGACATCGGCACGAATGGCGCGCGGCTGAAGATCGCCTCTACCGGTAGGCCGAAGTGCTCGGCGATGCGCAGCGCCAGCTCGAGGCTCGGGTTGTACTCGCCGCGCTCAAGGTAGCCGATCGTCTGATAGTTCATCGCCAGGGCGTCCGCCAGCTCCTGCTAGACTCCGCATCCCGAACCGCCAATGCGCCCGACTCGAGCCACGGCGGTTCGCCGTGTGCACGCCCGGAAGCCCCGATACGGACGCCCAGAATGAAGATCGCTGTACCGCGCGAGACCGCCGAAGGCGAGACCCGCGTCGCTCTTACGCCCCTGATCGCCGGCCAGCTGGTGGCCGATGGACTCGAGGTCCTGGTCGAGTCGGGTGCGGGAGAGGCATCCTCGAACCTCGACGCGGCCTACGCCGAGGCGGGCGCGCGCATCGTGCCGGATGCGCCGACCCTGTACGGCGAGGCTGACCTGGTTCTGCGCGTCGGCCGACCCTCCGACGAGGAGGTCGGGATGCTGCGGAAGGGGACGGTCCTCATCGGCACCCTTGGGACCCTCGCTCGCCCGGAGATTGCGCAGAGGCTGGCGGAGCGCGGAGTGACCGCGATCAGCATGGATGCCATTCCGCGCATCACCCGCGCGCAGTCGATGGACACGCTCAGCTCGCAGGCGACGGTGGGCGGCTACAAGGCGGTCCTCATCGCCGCGGAGCGGCTGCCGAAGTTCATGCCACTGCTGACCACGGCGGCCGGCACCGTCCGTCCGGCGCGCGGCATCGTGATGGGAGCCGGCGTCGCGGGCCTGATGGCGATCGGCACGGCGCGCCGCCTCGGGGCCGTCGTGGAGGCCACGGACGTGCGGCCGGCGGTGAAGGAGCAGGTCCAGAGCCTGGGAGGCACGTTCCTCGAGGTCGAGATGACCGACGAGGAGAAGGCCAAGGCCGAGACCGCCGGCGGCTA
>JBDTWT010000196.1:0-3092 GCA_040006555.1 Chloroflexota bacterium | reverse complement strand
AAAGCCCGCTCGTCGAAGGACGAACGGGCTCGTCGTGGTACCACCTTCGTTCGCGACCGATACGGCCGCCTCGCGTTCCGCGATATCGGGCGGACCCGGCCGGCTCGCGTGCGACCTTCGCCCTCTCGCTCCGCGGCGGGCTCTCAGCCCATGGCACCGCGTCTCTGTGCGGCCGATGGAGGGCTACTCTTCACGGTCGACGCCGTGCGTTGAGTGTAGCACCGGCCGTCCGCCGGCCGGTCGTGAGGAGATCGGGCTAGCGCGGCCTGCCCAGGGTGACGCGCAGGCCGCCCTCGGCTCGCGGCTCGATCTCGACGGCATCGCCCTCGAGCGCGGTGATGGCAGCCGCCATGTCCACGTTCGGCCGGTGGGTCGCGCGGAAGACAAACTCGCCGCTCGTTCCCAGGCTCAGGCCGACGGCATCGATGCCCTCGACGTTCGCCAGCTGCTGACGGAAGCCGGTGATCGCGCCGAAGCTGCCGAGACCCTTGACGACGATCTCGGTCGCGACGGGCTCGGCGTAGGTCTCGGCCGCGGTGGGTGCCTCCGGCTTCGCGTCGAGCTTCTCGAGCTCGGCGTCGGCGACGGGCGCCCCCGGGGCCGAGCCGTTGGTGCCGGGAGACTGCGCCTGGCCGGCTGGCTGCGGCTCGGGCTCGGGCTCGGGGACGACGGGCTCGGGCGCCGGCACCGAGCCGTCGAGCGCGGGCGGCGGTGGCATGCGCTTCGCGGCAGCGGCGAAGGCCGCCGGGTCGCTCGTCGCGGCGAGCTGATCGTGGTAGGCCTCCAGCTCCCGCTCGTAGGCCGCGATGCGCGAGCGAAGGGCGTCGGCGGCGGAGTCAACCTGTGCCGTCTCGGCGGCGAGCTGCCGGTCGAGCTGGGCACGTCGGGAAGCGACACGCTGTTCGGCCTCCGACTTGATGCGCTCCGCCTCGGCCTTAGCCCAGTCGCCGACGGCGGCGACGTCCGTCTCGGCCTTGGTGCGAAGCTCGCTCCGGCGACGCTCGGCGTCCTCCTCGCGCTCCCGGATCGCCTGGTCGACGCGCGATCGGAGGTCGGCCAGTGTCGTCTCGCGAGCCTCATCGGCCACGCGCCGCATGGCGGCCACGAGGTCGCCGAGGAAGCCGGTCGCCGCGGAGGCCTCCTCCGCGGGCTTGCTGGGCGGCGCGGTGGTTGCGGACATGGGTGCCTCCGGTGTCGGGGTGATGGTGTTCTTGGATGGATCGGCGTCGGCCGGGTCTGGCTGCTCGTCTGTGCTGGTGTCCGGGCTATCGGCCGTCACGTCGGCCGAGGCCGCGGCAGGCTGCGCATCGGGTTCGGATGCCGCGTCGGATGCCGTGGGCTCGGTGGCGGCGGACTGCGCCTCGGCATCGGTCGAGGCCGCGTCGCCCTGGTCCGTCTCGGACGACCATGGGAGGCGAAAGCCCGGTCGGCGCTGGTGTGCGGTCATCGCTGTTCGATCGCTCCTTACCCTGGACGGCCACGCCGGCGGTGCGGCCAGCCCCAATCGTAGCGGTGCGGCCGGGCAAACCCACCGTCCCCGGAAGTACTCCCCGCGCGAGACAACGGTACCGCCGGGAAATCGACGCGACCCGGCTGCGGCCCCTGCTCGGCCCGCTACCATGCGGTCGGATGCCCACCCAGCCATGGACCCATACCGCCCTGCTCATCGGCCTCATCGCCGTCGTGTCCGTGGCCGCGTTCGCGCTCGTCCGCCTGGCGATCGGAGTCAGCCTGCGGCAGCTCGTCGAGCGGCGCACCGCGGAGGCGGGGCGCGCCACCCTGCCCGCCGCGGAGCTCGAGCGACGGATGGCGACCATCGGCCGCCTGGCGGTGCGGGTGGCCGCGACCGTCATCGCCGTCATCGCCGCGCTCATGGTGCTGGGACTGTTCGGCATCAACATCGGCCCCGCGCTGGCAGGGCTCGGCGTCGTCGGCATCGCGGTCGGCTTTGGAGCCCAGAGCCTGATCCGCGACTGGTTCGCCGGCATCTTCATCGTCGTCGAGAACCAGTACAGCGAGGGCGACGTCGTGCGCATCGCCGGCGTCGAGGGCGTCGTGCAGGACTTCAGCCTGCGGCGCACGACGCTCCGCGACCTCGACGGCACCATCCACAGCGTCCCGAACGGCCAGATCATCGTCGCCTCCAACCTCACTCGGCTGTGGGCACCGCTCGTCGTCGAGGTCAAGCTCGCCGACCGCGGCGACTCGGCTCGCGCCGGGGAGGTCATCAACCGGACGGCGCGGGCGATGAAGGCCGACGCCGACTGGTCTCCGCGGCTGACCGATGCACCCTCGGTCGCGCGCGTGGCGGCCGACGCAGCCGACGGCGGGGTGCTCCAGGTCGCGGGTCAGGTGAAGGCGGAGGACCGGGAGGCGGTCGAGAGGGAGCTGCGCCGGCGCATCCGGGCCGAGCTCAAGGACGCGGGGATCCGCGTCAAGGCCTAGGCGGACTCTTCCTCGCGCTCGTCATCGCGCGCGGCCCGCGCGGGACGCGCCCGCCGGCGCGGCTCGGCATCCTCTGTCTCGGTAACGAGCATTGGCGGCTGGCCGTGCTCGATGGTCTCGGCGGTGATGACGACCTTCTTCACGTCCGTGCGCTCGGGGATGTCGTACATCACCTCGAGGAGCGCCTCCTCGACGATCGTGCGCAGGGCGCGGGCGCCCGTCTTGCGCTCGAAGGCGAGCTTCGCGGTCGCCTCCAGGGCCTCCGGAGTGAACACGAGCTCGACCTTGTCGATGCTGAGGAACTTCGTGAACTGTCGCGTGACCGCGTTGCGCGGCTCGGTGAGCACCTTGACGAGGTCCTCGCGAGCGAGCGCCGTGAGGCTCACGACGACCGGCAGCCGTCCGACGAACTCCGGGATGAGGCCGTACTTGAGCAGGTCCTCCGGCATGAGCTTGTCGAGCAGGGCGGCACGCCGTTCCTCCTTCGAGTGTTGGGCCTGGGAGCCGAAGCCGATGCCCCGCTTGCCGACTCGCTCCTCGATGATCTTCTCAAGACCCTCAAAGGCGCCGCCGCAGATGAAGAGCACGTTGGTCGTGTCGATCTGGATGAAGTCCTGGTGCGGGTGCTTGCGGCCGCCCTGCGGCGG
>JBDTWT010000195.1:0-3100 GCA_040006555.1 Chloroflexota bacterium | reverse complement strand
GCCGACCTCCGCCGGGCCCACACCCGGATCGCCCACGAGATCGTGGAGCGCAACGAGGGCATCGCGGACCTCGTCCTCGTCGGCATTCGCAGCCGCGGCGTCCCGATCGCGAGGCGCCTGGCGTCGCTGATCGACCAGCACGAGGGCGCATCGGTCCCCGTCGGCTCACTCGATATCACCTACTACCGCGACGACCTCAACCGGCTGGCGCACGCCCCCATCGTCAAGCGCTCCGACCTCGAGGCCGAGGTGAGCGGCATGACGGTGGTGCTGGTGGACGACGTCCTCTACACCGGCCGCACCGTCCGTGCCGCGCTCGACGCCCTGACCGATCACGGCCGGCCGCGGGCCGTCCGGCTGGCAGCGCTCGTCGACCGTGGCCATCGCGAGCTCCCCATCCGTCCGGACTTCGTCGGCAAGAACCTGCCGACGGCGGAGGAGGAGGTCGTTCGCGTACGCCTGGTCGAGACCGACGGGGTCGATGAGGTCGTGATCGACGACCGGCCCCCGCTGGAGGCCGCGTGAGCATCGAGTTCGCGATCCAGGCCCCGCCGATGCGGCACCTGCTCGACGTCGACGCGCTGTCACGGGTCGAGATCGAGCGGCTGCTGGACCTGTCCGTCGAGATGCGGGCGGCCCGGGCGGCACGCGAGCATCGGTCGCTCCTCGAGCGCGAGGTGGTCGGTCTGGCGTTCTACGAGGCCTCGACGCGCACGCGGGTGAGCTTCGAGCTCGCCGCGAAGGCGCTGGGCGCGACCGTGGTGGACCTCGGGGTCGCGGGCAGCAGCGTGGTGAAGGGCGAGTCCCTCGTGGACACGCTGCGGACCCTCGAGCGAACCGGCGTCACGACCGTCGTGCTGCGGCATCCCGAGTCGGGTGCGCCCTACCTCGCCGCGCGCACCACCGGCCTGCGAGTCGTCAACGCCGGCGACGGGACGCATGCCCACCCCACGCAGGCCCTCAGCGACGCGCTCACCCTGCGCGAGGCCCTCGGTGCGCTGGACGGCCGGACCGTGGCCATCGTCGGAGACGTGGCGCACTCGCGGGTGGCCCGCTCGAACCTCCACTCGCTCGTCGCGCTCGGCGCCCGGGTGCGCATCGCCGGGCCGGACGCATGGGTCCGCGGGTTCGAGTCATGGCCCGGAGTGACCGTCGCGCCCGCGCTCGAGGAGGCGCTCGAGGAGGCCGACGCGGTCATGGCGCTCCGCGTCCAGGTCGAGCGCCTGGGCGAGGCCGTGTCGCTCCCTGAGTACACCCGCGCCTGGCGCATCGACGACGAACGGATGCGCCTCGCCGCGCCGAATGCCCCGATCCTCCACCCCGGTCCCACGAACGAGGGCGTCGAGATCAGCGCCGAGCTGGCCAACGGAGACCGCAGCCTGATCGGTCGCCAGGTCGAGAACGGCGTGCCGGTCCGCATGGCCGTGCTGGCAGCGATCATCGGAGCCGCGTGACCGATCCGCGCTACGGGCGCCTGACCGATGCGCCGGCGACGCTCCTGGTCGCCGGGGTTCGCGTGATCGACCCCGCGGCGGGAGCCGATGAGGTCCGCGACGTCGCGCTGCGTGACGGCGCTCTCGTGGACCCCGCGTCAATCCCACCCGGCGCTGAGCGCATCGACGGACGCGGGCTGCTGCTCGCTCCGGGCTTCGTCGACCTCCACGCGCACCTCCGGGAGCCCGGAGGCGAGGCCGCCGAGACGATCTCCTCCGGGACGCGCGCAGCCGCACACGGAGGCTTCACGACGCTGTGCGCCATGCCAAACACCGATCCGGCGCTGGACGACGCGGCCCGCGTCGCGTGGGTCACTGCCCGGGCCGCGGACGCGTCCTGCCGGGTGCGCGTCATCGGGGCGGTCACGCGCGGCCGCGCCGGCGAGTCGCTCGCCGACCTCGACTCCATGCGCGGGGCCGGAGTGGCGGGGGCCTCGGACGACGGCGCATCCGTGCCCGCGGCTCTCGTCCGCGAGGCGATGACCGCGCTCGCCGCGCTGGACCTGCCATTCATGGAGCACGCTGAGGATGCCTCGCTGGCAGCCGCGAGCGTCGTGCGCGAGGGCGCGGTCGCGACGCGGCTGGGGCTGGCGGGCTGGCCTCCGGAGGCCGAGGCCACGATCGTCGAGCGGGACATTGCGCTGGCCGAGGAGACCGGCGCCCGGCTGCACCTCACGCACCTGTCGACCCGACGCGCCGTGGAGCTGGTACGCGAAGCGAAATCGCGTGGTGGAGCGGTGACGGCGGACGTGACGCCGCACCACGTCGCGCTCACCGACGCGTGGGTGGCCGGTTCGCGACGGTTCGCCTGGGAGGACGCCAACGGCCACGGGGTCGTCGCCGAGCGTGCGTATGACGCCAACTGCCGGGTCAACCCGCCGCTGTCGGCACGCGACGACGCGCTCGCGCTGCTGGAGGGCCTGCGGGACGGCACCATCGACGCGATCGCGACCGATCACGCCCCCCATCCCGCGGAGCGCAAGCTGGTGCCGTTCGGGGAGGCGGCGCCCGGGCTCATCGGCCTCGAGACGGCGCTGTCGCTGGGGCTGCTGGCCGTTGAGGCCGGGGAGCTCGAGCTCGCGACGCTGGTGGCGGCTCTCTCGACGCGTCCCGCGGCGATCATCGGCGAGCGTCGCAGCGTGGAGGTGGGGACGACCGCGGACTTCGTCGTCTTCGACCCGCAGGCGCGGTGGCGCGTGGAGCGATCGGCGCTTGCGTCGCGGTCCGCGAACACGCCGCTTCTCGGAATGGAGCTGCCGGGCGTCGTGCGGCTGACGGTCGCCAATGGGCGCGTGACGTATCGGTCCTGAGGTGAGCGTGCCCATGACGGATGTGGGACCATGCGGCACGCCCGCCGCCGAAGGCCTCGCAGAGGAATGGCTTGTCGATTCGCTACAACGAGGATCTCGACCCGAATGAGGGTCCCGGATTCGGCTGCTTCGTCACCCAGGCCATCCTCTTTGCCCTCATCCTGCTTCTCATTCCGGTCGGGCTCTTCACCTTCAATTGGCCCGTCTGGCTGCTGGTCGTCCTGCTGTGCATCGACATGGTGCTGCTCTTCTTCGTGAGCATGACCAGCGTCTTCCTGCTGCGCGTCTTCTTCGCCG
>JBDTWT010000194.1:0-3139 GCA_040006555.1 Chloroflexota bacterium | reverse complement strand
CGCGGATGAGACGCGCGACCTCGTCGGCCGGCGGGGCGAGGGTTGCCGTCGTCACACGGTAACGATAGGCGCTGGCCGCCGGATGCGATGCATGCGCCCGTCGCGCGGCCACCGAGTGCTAGGGTCGGCGGAGGCGCCACAACGCCCGGCGACGGCGGGCGAGCACGGGGGACCGGAGGCGGATTGGGACTTCTCGACGGCCTGCTCGGCCTCCTCAGCCACGACGTCGGCATCGACCTCGGGACGGCCAACACGCTCGTGGCGGTGCGCAACCGCGGCATCGTCATCAGCGAGCCGTCGGTCGTCGCCCTCGACGCCCGCACGAAGCGCGTGCTCGCCATCGGCGCCGAGGCAAAGCGCATGGAGGGGCGGACGCCGGCCGACATCGTGGTGATCCGGCCCCTGCGGGATGGGGTCATCAGCG
This sequence comes from Chloroflexota bacterium, assembly GCA_040006555.1. Lineage (GTDB taxonomy): Bacteria > Chloroflexota > Limnocylindria > QHBO01 > QHBO01 > JACDBZ01. The sequence continues at coordinate 2,715 of JBDTWT010000194.1, read as the reverse complement.
ACTTCGACGTCACCGAGGCGATGATCCGCCACTTCATCCGAGAGCTTCACGACCGATACGCCCGCATCCCGCGTCCGCGGGTCATCATCGGCATTCCGTCGGGCGTCACCGAGGTGGAGAAGCGCGCCGTCCGCGATGCGACCTTCAACGCCGGGGCCCGCTGGGCGAGGCTCATCGAGGAGCCGATGGCGGCGGCGATCGGCGCCGGGCTGCCGGTCATGGAGCCCTCGGGCAGCCTCGTGGTCGACATCGGCGGCGGCACCACGGAGGTGGCCGTGATCAGCCTCGGCGGCGTCGTCGTATCGCGCAGCATCCGGATCGGCGGCGACGAGATGGACGGTGACGTGGTGGCGTTCGCGCGGCGCCAGTACAACCTGCTCATCGGCGAGCGGACGGCGGAGGAGATCAAGATCTCCAGCGGATCCGCCTACCCAGGCGAGCGCGCCGATCGGACCGTCACCCTCCGGGGGCGCGACCTCCTCACCGGGCTGCCTCGCAGCGTGGAGGTCGGCGGCGACCAGGTGCGCGAGGCGCTCGAGCCCTCCATCGCCCAGATCATGGACGCCATCAAGGAGACGATCGAGGAGACGCCGCCGGAGCTCGTCGCGGACATCATGGACCAGGGCATCGTCCTCGCCGGGGGCGGAGCGCTGCTCCCCGGCCTCGATCGCCGCGTGGCCGAGGCGACGCAGATGCCGGTCCACGTCGCGGACGACCCGCTCACCTGCGTCGTGCGCGGGGCGACCCGCGTGCTCGAGGACCTCGACACGTACGGCCGGGTGCTGGTGAGCGAGCAGCTCACTCGCCCTCCGCGCTGAGGCGCGTGATGTACCGCGGCCGGCGCCGCGACCGCCGACCGCCGTCGAGCTCCGGCCTCCTGTTCGCCGCACTCATCGCCGCCAGCCTGCTCATGCTGCTCGGGAGCTCCACCGAGCCGGTCCGGACACTGCAGCGCGCCGCGGGAGGGCTCCTGGAGCCCGCGCGCCAGGCGATCGGGTCAGTGGGCCGGACCGTGGCCGACGCCTTCGGGGCGATCGGCGACATCGGCACCCTGCGCGGCGAGAACGAGGAGCTGCGGAGAGAGCTGGCGGGCGCCGAGCAGCGCGTCGCGGAGCTGACGGAGGCGGCTCGGGAGAACGCGGAGCTCCGGGGACTGCTGGGGATCACCCGCGTCCTCGACATGGAGCTGCTGCCCGCACGAATCACCGCCCGCGAGCCGTCCAACCTGGTGCAGGAGGCGAGCCTGGACGCAGGAAGCCAGGACGGCGTCCGCGTCGGGATGCCGGTGCTCGGCAATGCCGAGGGCGCGGGAGCGCTCGTCGGCACGGTGGTCGAGGTGACCGCGGACACCTCGCGCGTGCGGTTCATCGTCGACACGCGGTCGGTCGTGATCGCGCTGGACCAGGAGAGCCGCGCGCTCGGCGAGATCCACGGGCAGCCGGGCGGCCAGCTCGTCTTCGCGAACGTGCCGGTCACCGAGCGGCTGGCGATCGGCGACACGGTCGTCACCGGAGGCATCTCGGTCGCCGATGACTCGAGCCGCTATCCGGCGGGGCTCCTCATCGGCCGCATCCAGGCGGTGGAACCGGATTCGAACGCCGTCACGCAGACCGGCTACGTCCGGCCGGCGCTCGACCCATCCGAGCTGGAGCGGGTCCTCATCGTCCTCGACTTCGAGCAGGGCTGACGCAGCACTCAGCCGTCGCGGACCCGGTGCGTTCGGGCACCGCCCCATCGGTCCGGGTTCGGGCGCGGACGATAGCGCCATATGCCATTCCAGCTCCCGGACCTAGGGTTGACCCGAGCCGCGTACGCGTCTTGCACGTGGTCCCCATGCCGTTCATTACACGCTCAGGAGCCCGATCCATTGCCCGTTCGTCTCCGCGCCGCGCTCAGCGCCGGCATCATCGTCGCCGCCTCGATCCTCGCGACTGCCACCACCGCCTCTCCGGTCGCGGCGGCCGGTGAGAAGGTCGCGATCATCGTCGGACCCGTGGCGGGGATGACCGACGGCTACCGCAATGCGGCTGACGGCGTCGCGAATGCCGCGGCGGCGGCCGGTGCCACGGTCGCGGCGGTGTACTCCCCGAACGCGACGTGGGCAAACGTCCAGGCGGCCGTGAACGGCGCCAACGTGATCGTCTACTTTGGGCATGGCAACGGCTTCCCCAACCCCTATAACGGCACCGAGAACCCCGACCGCGTGAACGGCTGGGGCCTCAACCGCACGACGACCAACGGCGACGGCGACAACTGGTCGACGACGATGGTCTATTGCGGCGAGAAGGCGCTCCTCGGGACACTCACCGCGAGCGACGGTGCCGCCCAGCGCACCTACTGCGCCGGCGGCGGCATCTCGCCGGCGCCCGGGTTCACGATGATCTACGCGCAGGCTCACTACACCGGCGGCTGGGGCGAGCGCTACTCGCCATCCGACCCGCTCACGACGCTCGACCAGGCGCAGCAGCGGGTTCGGAACTACAGCTACCCGATGCTCGCGCTCGGCGCGCGCGGCTACTTCGCGACCGGCCTCGGCGACGCCGCGCAGATCCTCACGCGCGTCCTCACCCAGCCAAGCAGCACCATGGGCGACATCTTCTTCCAGGGCGGCGGCTTCAACTCCAGCGCCCTGATGCCGATTCCCCACGCCGACATCCCCGGCGCCGAGGTCTGGGTCCAGGAGACCGTCGCGGGCTCGATGCACTTCGGCCAGCC
>JBDTWT010000193.1:0-3153 GCA_040006555.1 Chloroflexota bacterium | reverse complement strand
GCTCGTCCGCGCCGAGAACACGGCGTTCGCTCATCAGTGACTGCACTCCTTGGCGGCCTCGCCGGACCGCGTTAAAGGGTTCGCCGCGGAGTATACCGACGGACCGATGCGGCTACGGCGCGGAGGTGTCCCAGTACGCGTCGTACGCCCCCGGTCCGAACCAGCCGTCGCCGCCCGCGCCGGCGAGCGGCTCCACCTCGTCCGGGACGTCCCCGGTGTTCCGCGTGACGAGGATCAGGTCGGCGAGCGGCACCGACAGGATCCCGCCGATCGGCTCGAGCGCGGTGATGAGCAGGTGTCGCCCCGTCGGGACCTTCACGTCGACGACGGCGGCGTCCTGCGGAATGTCACCCTCGTCGATCGCGTGGAGCTCGGTGAGGCCACGAGCGTCGCTGGCGTGGCCGAAGTACACCCGGTTGAAGTTGGGGTACTCGCCGCCGGCGCCCTGCGGGGTGCCGGTCCAGCGCGGCCGCCAGACGGCGTACGCGTCGCCGTCGGCGCCCCAGGTGATCGCCGCGTCGGTGAACGCATCCCGCTCGACCGTCACGTCGCTGAACAGCGGCTGCGGCTCGGTGAACTCGAAGGCCCCGTCGAAACCGACCATCCCGCCGATGTACGGTGCTCCGCCCTCCGAAAAGAGCCATTCATTGCCCGACTGCGTCATGACGCCCTGCCAGTAGATGGCCCGCGCACCATCGGGGCTCACGAGCGGCTGGAAGGCACCGTTGGCGCTGAAGATCGCCTCTGCGCCAGGATCGGCCAGCGGCGCCGACGAAGAAATCGAGGAAACGTCGACGAGGTGGCTGACCGGCTGCTCCCCGGCGACGCTCACCCAGAGCATCGCGCCGTCCACTCGCGGTAGCCAGCTGCCGGCGTAGCCCCCGCCGGTGTCCGTGAGCTGGCGCGCCGTCCCGCTCGCCGCCTCGAACAGCCAGACGTCGGTGCCGTCTCCGGCCGCGCCAGCCATGGTGTAGGCGAGGAAGCCGGAGTCCGGCGACCAGGACATGACCTCCAGGAACGGGCTGCCGGCCACCGACTCTCCGAGCCTGACGCTCTCCCATTCCGCGAGGGGGGTCTCCACTCGCACCGCGCCCTCAGCGCCCCGCAGCGACACGTCGGAGCCCAGGTGCACCACCCACACCTCGTTTCGGCCGCTCTGGCCAAGCTGGGTGATGTACGCGAGGAACTGTCCGTTGGGCGAGAGCTCGGCGGCGATCGGTGGTCCGGTGGCCTCGAGCCCGCCGATGGGCTCGCCGGTCCGGCCGTCGCGCAGCATGAGCGCGAGGTTGTCGACGGGGCCGGTATAGGCGAGGTAGACATCCGGGTCAGGCGACGGCTCCGGGATCGGGGAGGCGACCGGAGACGCGGATGGCTCCGTCGAGGACGGCGACGCGGCGACGTCCGGCGTGGGGGCGCTCGCGGCCGGTGACACGGCAAGAGACGCGGCCGGGGATTCGCTGCCGCCTCCGACCTGCTGGTCGTCCGGAGAGCCGTTCAGGAGGACGATCGCGAGGAGCGCGCCCGCCACGGCCGCCAGCCCGCCCCCCAGACCGGCGAGGGCCAACGGACGCCGCCACCAGGGGACCTCGCCGTGGGCGCCGGCCTCGACCCCGGATCGCACGCGGGCTCCGAGATCCCGCGGCGGCGCCACGTGGCGAAGGCCCGCCATGATGCGGCGCTGGTCGGCGAAGGAGGCGAGGGTCGCCCGGCACGCGGCGCACGAGTCCAGGTGGGCGTCCAGCTCCTGGCGCTCGACGTCCGACAGGTCTCCGGCGAGGGAGGCGCTGATGAGCTCCTCGAAGTGGTCGTGCCGGTTCATGCTCATCGCGCGAACCCCTCGGCGGCGAGCGCTCGCCGCATCTCGCCGCGCGCGCGGCACAGCAGGGTGCGCACGGCGGCATAGGACAGGCCCATCACTTCGCCGATGTGCTGTGCGCTCATGTCCTCGAGGTCGCTGAGCAGCAGGCACTGGCGGTGGTTCGGACGCAGCGTCATCAACGCGCGCTGAACCCGCTCGTCGAGCGTGGATGCGAGCGCCTGCGCCTCCGGCCCCGGGCGGTCATCGGCCCGGTTGGTGAAGACGGGGCTGTCATCCGGCACCGAGCTCACCATCCGGCGACGTCGCATGTCGTCGATCGCCGTGTTGGTCGCGATGCGGTAGAGCCAGGACCGAGTGGAGCCCGCATCGGTCAGCGTGTCCAGCTTTCGGTATGCCTTGATGAACGTGTCCTGGGTCACGTCGGCGGCTCGATCCGGGTCGCCGACCATGCGGAGCACGTAGTTGTAGATCGGGGACGAGTACTCCTCGAAGATGCGTGCGAATTCGGCCTCGCGCGCATCGGCAGCGCGGTACGTCACGGCGGGCTCGACCCACCGTGTGGCGCCTGGCACGACCATCGACTGCACGCACTCCTCCGCGCTGTGGCCCCTGCATGGGTTCGGCTGTGACGCACTGACATGGCGCTCTGTTACTCCGCAAGGTGCGTGCGCAGCACCTCGGCGGCGTACTCGGGCGCCACGGGATTCACTGCCAGGGCGGTCGCGCGCTCCAGCCCGGCGATCACGCGCAGCCGAGGATGGATCTCCCAATGCCAGTGGAACGTCTGGTCGAGCCGCTCGCCGGAGGGTGAGGTGTGCAGGAACAGGTTGTACGGCGGATCCCCGAGCGAGTCGAGCGCGTGGAGGGCGCGCTGGAGGGTCGCGGTGGTGGAGGTCAGGGCCTCGTCGTCGAGCTCGGTGAAGTCGGCGGCGTGCGCGCGGGGCACCACCATCATCTCGAAGGCCGATCGGCTGGCGGCCGGCGCGAAGACCACGGCGTGATGGTCGGCGAAGATCAGCCGCTCGCCGTTCTCCTCCTCCGCCTCGGCGACCGCGCACCAGACGCAGCGGCGCGCCTTGATCATCTGGCGGGCACCGCCGCCGATCTCCTCCGCCACCCAGTGGGGCACCTGCGGGATCGCGTAGAGCTCCAGGTTGAGGTGCGGGCTGCGTGACCCCGCCTGCCGGCCGTAGCTCTGGACCACCTGGATGTAGAGCGGCTCCGGCTCGCCCTCCGGGCCGACCTCCCGCGGCTCGGCGCCGATGGAGCGCATTGCGTCGCGCGCTCCTCGCAGGAGGGCACCCGCGAGCTGCGGTGCCGCATCCGCCAACCGG
>JBDTWT010000192.1:0-3181 GCA_040006555.1 Chloroflexota bacterium | reverse complement strand
CGTCACCGTCTCCGGAGCCCAGGGGTGGGCGAACCCGCTCGTGGTCGGTGGCCTGCTCGTGGGGGTGGCCGCGCTGGCGGCCTTCGTGTGGCTCGAGGGCCGGATCCGCTCGCCCCTCATCGACCTGCGCCTGTTCCGGGATCGCAGCTTCTCGGCCGCGAACGCGGTCAGCCTCCTGACCGGCTACACGCTCGCGACGGCGATCATCGGTGGGCCGGTGTTCGTGAACCGCGTCCTCTTCGGCACCGACCAGCAGTCGTCCGTCGCGCTCACCGCGCTCACCCTGGCAGTCGCCGGGGGAGCGCTCCTGGGCGGGGTGCTGGCCGGGTTCATCGGCGAGCGGATCGTCACGCTGGCGGGCGTCGCGATCACCGCCGTCGCGCTGTGGCTCGCGCTCGGGTGGGGGGTCGACACCGACCTCGACCGCCTCGTTCGCGACCTCGCCCTGTTCGGGGCCGGATTCGGCCTCACCGTGTCGCCGAGGGCCACGGCCGCCGTGGAGGCGGCCGGCGCCGGGGCCTACGGGATCGCGAGCGCCATGCTCCAGATCACGCGCACCATCGGGATGAGCGTCGGCCTGGCGCTGCTGACCAGCATCGGGCAGAACCGCATCGGCGAGCTCTCGGCCCTGATCGCCGATCCGGCGCTCCGCGACGAGCTGGTGAGGGATCTCGGCCGGCCGGAGTTCGTCGGCGTCGATCCGGCGACGTCGCTCGCCATGGTCGACGTGCTCGAGGCGTGGTCACGCGGCGAGGCGGCCGGGGTGCTGCGCCTCGTGCTCACGATCGCCCTCGCGGTCTCTCTCGTGACGCTCGCGCCGGCCTGGTTCGTGCGCGGGCGTGGGAGGCGGCGCGCAACGGCGGGCTAGCCGGCGGGGTCTGCGACCACGACGAACTCGCCCCAGTTGCGGTTGAAGCCCTGTGACGTCTGGAGCGTGATGCGCTCGTGGTCGGTCGGCTGCAGCCAGAAGATTCCCTCCTCGCAGGTCTCGTGGAGCTGGAGCACGAGGGGCGGGTCGGGCGGGTTCATGGCGGGATCGGCGTTCGAATCGGGGCACGGCACGTTCGGCCGAACCTCCGTGACGACATACTGCCGCACGGATTCGTCGGACATGCGGATGAGGACCTCGGCGCCGACCTGGACGTTCCACAGCGGCTTGAAGAGCGCCTCGGTCGCGTGGGCGAAGATGTACGAGTTCGTGTTCTGCCCCGGCTGGGCGCTCCCCTGGAGGATGTACGCCGCGTCGCGAGGAGGGAAGTTGTCGGTCGCGTCGTCCTGCGACTGCTGGACGAGGACGTTGATCCCGACCGTCGGGATCTCGAGCTGCACCGCCGTGATCCCGGCGGGGAGCGGCGTCTGCGTCGGCTGGAGCGTCGCGCTCGCCGCGCCGGATGGAGCTTCGCTGGGCGAGGCCTGCGCGACGGCCGACGTCGTGGGCCCGACGATCGGCGGCAGGGTGGTCGTCGGGCCGCCATCCGGGCCACGTGGCCCGAGGATGATGAGCGTGATCCCCACGACGCCCAGGATGGCGGGGAGTGCCCACGCCAGGAGACGCTTCACGTGACCGAGTCTAGCCGCAGGCCATCCGGCTCGCTCCGCAGGGCCATTGAGCTCGCGCGCGGCGCGCTGGAGGCTGAGCCGTCAGGCCTGCTCACGGACTTCGACGGGACGCTCAGCCCGATCGTGGGCGACCCGGAGCTGGCTCGCCTCGTCGACGGAGCCGATGGCGCGCTCGCCTCCCTCGCGTCGCGACTGGCGGTGGTTGCGATCATCACCGGGCGCGCCGCGGCCGACGCGCGGCGGCTGACAGGCGTTCGCGCGGCACTCGTGGTGGGCAACCACGGCGTCGAGTGGCTCGAGCCGAACGAACCCGAGCCTGCCCTCGCCCCGGATGCCGCGGCGATCGGCCGGCGCCTGGAATCGGCGCTGGAGCAGGTGCCGATCCCGCCGGGGGTGGTCGTCGAGCGCAAGGGCCTGTCGGCCACGGTCCACTACCGCCACGCCGCCGACACGGCCGATGCGCGGGCAGCGATCCTGCGGGCGCTGCGCGGCGCCTCGCGGCACGGCGTGGAGGTCCGCGAGGGTCGGATGAGCGTCGAGCTGCGGCCACGCGGGCTGGGCGACAAGGGGGTCGCCGCCCTGGCGATCGTCGAGCGCCACGCCCTCCGCGGCGTGGTGGTCATGGGGGATGACCTCACCGACCTCGACATGTTCAGGGCGGTGGCGGAGCTGCGTGAGGCGGGTCGCATCCAAGCCGCGATCGTGGCCGTGGGCGCGGGGGAGGGCGAGGGGCCGGCGGAGCTGCGTGAGGCGGCGGACGTGACGCTGCGCGACCCGGCGGAGGCGGCGCTCCTGCTGGCTGCGCTCAGCCGGTGAGCTCGGCCAGGTCCTCGAACTGGCGCCGGAGCCACCACGTGATGTCCTCGTGCTCCACGCCCCGTCTAAGGGTCGCCAGGCGCCGCCGCCGCTCCTCGGCAGGCATCTCGAGCGCCCGGACGAGCGCATCGGCCGTGCCCACGATGTCAGCTGGAGCCACGGCGAAGCTGCCGGCCGCCATCTGATCGAACGCGCCGGCGGTCTCCGAAAGCACGAGCGCGGCGTCGCGCTGGGAGACGACGACCGCCTCCTTGGCGACGAGGTTCATGCCGTCGATGAGTGGATTGACGAGCACCACGTCTGCGATCGACATGGCCGCGAGGCCCTGCGCGTAGTCGTTCTCGTAGAACAGCTGCACCGGCCGCCAGTCGGAGCGACCGAAGCGGGCGTTGATGCGGTCGACGACATCCTGGACCTTGCGCGCATAGGAGCCGTACTCGCGGAGGGACGTCCGTGACGGAACCAGGAAGGCGAGGAAGCTCACGTCGCGCCTCAGCCGCGGGTGGCGCTGGAGCATCGCCTCGTAGGCCATGAAGCCGCGGAGGATGTTCTTGGACGGCTCCATGCGGTCGACGCGCACGATGACCCGCTTTCCGGCGCGCGCCAGCAGCTCGTCCGCGCGGCGACGCGCGGCCTGCGATCCGGCGACGCGCTGAGTCGCCTCCACGTCGATGCTGATCGGGTAGTGCCGCACGTGCGTCGTCCGGCCGCCGCGCCGAACGAGCCTCGAGTCCCAGTCGATCGACGCGTCGGGGAGGAAGGACTCGACGCTGCGCAGGAAGTTGTGCGCGTAGCGCTCGGTCTG
>JBDTWT010000191.1:0-3184 GCA_040006555.1 Chloroflexota bacterium | reverse complement strand
GCGCCTACGCCGCGCGGCAAGGGCCTCGCGTCAATCCGAGTCGATATATCGAGCGGAGCGGGCGACACCCTCCGTGTGTCCCCACCTCGCGGGGATTACCGCTGGGGCAGCACGCCGATGAAGTCCAGGACCTGCCGCCAGGCGTCCTCGCTCGCCTCGGCGTAGTCGGTCGCCTTCCGATCGAAGAAGGAGTGCGGCGCGTCCTCGTAGACCACCGTGCGGTGCTCGACTCCGGCGGCATCCAGCGCGGCATCGAAGGCCTCGCGCGCCTCGGGCGGGATTCCAGCGTCCTTTCCCCCGTAGATCGCGAGCACGGGGCACCGGAACCGTGGCGCCTCGTCCGCGGGCGCCGGGAGCGTGCTGCGGTGCGGGCCGACCGGCCACGGGTAGAAGCCGATGACGCCGGCCAGCCCGGCGTCGCTCGCCGCCTCGAGCAGGCTCATGCGGCCGCCGAGGCAGAACCCGACGGTGTAGAGCCGCTCGGCGCTGCCACCCTCGGGGCCGCGAAGGTGCTCGACGGCGGCCGCCACGTCGGCGGTGACGGCCGCGTGCCGCAGCTGGGTGACGTGCGGCTCGTACTCGAACCCCTCGGGGCGCTTCGACGTGCCGGCGGTGCGCGAGTACGGATCGAGCGCGACCGCGTGAACTCCCGCCTCCGCGAAGCGCAGAGCGAGCTCTTCGAAGTAGGGATGCAGGCCCCGCACGTCGGGCAGGATCACGACGCCGGCGCCGGAGGGCTGCTCGGCACGCGCCGCGTAGGCCGCGACCCGGGTGCCGTCGGCGCTCGTGAGGGTGAGGTCACCCGCATCGAGGGCGGACCCGCGGATCGGGGGCAGCGGCGGGCGCGCGTCCGCGTCAAAACACATCAGCCAACGAACCTCCCGATCGCGACGTACGAGCCGATGGCGAGCAGCGCCGCCACGCCGGCGTAGACAGAGGTGCGGAGCGCCACGGACATTGGCCGTGCAAGTTGCTCGCCGGATGGCGTTCGCCACAGCCCGCCCAGCGTGGCGACCCCGGTCGGCGGGAGCAGCAGACCGAGCAGCGCGCCGACGGCGAGCCCGCCGAGATGCCCCGTCCAGCTGATTCCCGGGACCAGGAACGTGAAGAGCAGGAGGAAGACGAGGTAGCTGCCGATGCCCGCGACCATGGTGCGCGCCTCGCGGCCGAGTACCGCGTGGTGCCGGCGCGAGATCACGAACAGCATGCCGACGAGGCCGAAGATCGCTCCGGATGCTCCCGCCGCGGACTGGGTCGGGTCGACGAGGATCGTCAGCACGCTGCCGCCGGCCGCGCAGAGCAGGTAGATGGCGGCGTACTCCCACGGTCCGTACATGCGCTCGACGAGCTGCCCGTAGAGGTAGAGCACGTACATGTTGAAAGCGAGGTGAATCGGACCCAGGTGGAAGAAGGCGCTCGTGAGGATGCGCCACCACTCTCCCCGTGCGACCGCCCCGGCGTTGATGAGGTTGTCGGCGCCCAGCGGCCCAACATTGCCGCCGAACATGCCACCACCGAGCGTCGCGCCCCCGCTGAGCGCCGCGTCGATCGCGAACAGAGCCGCGCAGATCGCGATGATCGCGAACGTCACGACGGGCGTGCTGGTCGCGTAGGCGCCGCGGGCGCGGTTGAACTGCCGCCGAGCGGCGAAGTCGTGACCGGTCTCCTTGAGGAGCCAGGCGATCCGGTTGGCGATCGCGCCGCGCTCGGCCGGCGGCGCTCGGCGGTCGGCCTCGCGGTACGAGTCCACGGCGGCGTCGAGGTCTCCGTCACGCACCTGCTGCTCGGCCAGGCTCCGCCAGCCGAGCCACGCGCTCGATCCGCCCTGCCCGGCCGCCTTCCAGGCCGCGCGCGCGCCCTCCTCGTCGTCCGTGCGATAGCGGGCGGCTCCGATGAGCAGCCACGCCTCGCCGGCCAGGTCGGCGTTCGGATGCCCTGTGAGAGGGCCGAGGATGCCGAGCGCGGCGTCGGGGTCCCCCGCGTCAAGAAGTCGTCGCCCCTCGGCGAGGCGCAGCGTCGGTTCGTCGCTCACGGAGCCGCGATTATGGGGCTTCGGGGCCGCACAGACGAAAGACCGCCGAGAGGTGGCACCTCGGCGGTCTGATCGTCAGCCTCCTTCGCAGGAGGCGTGCCCGGCAATGAAGCCGGAGCAGATATCAGGGAGCGCTACTTGCTCCGGCGCAGGAACTCCAACACGTCGTCGTAGCGGAATCGGCGATCGCCGCGCTTGCACACGCGAAAGAAGGGCAGCTCGCCCCGGTCGCCTAGGCGCTTGACGGTGTTGACGTGCAGGTGAAGCAGCTCGGCGACCTCGGCGGCCGTCATCAGCTTTCCTACCTCGTTCGTCATCATCGGTTTCGTGAATCCTCGTGTGTGGGCACACCGGGTCGCGCCTTGCACCGAGCGGTGCGGTGGGTGCGGCTCGTGATCGGATAGTAAGGTTGGTGTGCCCTCCGCCCTACCGGTACTTCTGGGTGCCCTGAGGAGTACGTCGACCGATGTCCAAGCCCTCGCTCCCGCCTGACGTCCGCGATCTCCTGCGTCTCCGGACCGACGCACGTGACCGTCGAGACTGGGCCGAGGCCGATGCGCTGCGCGAGCGCCTGGCGGCGCTTGGCTGGCAGGTCGAGGACGGCCAATCGGGCTCCACCGTGAGGCCGATCCTGCCGCCCGCGACGGCGGGCGAAGCCGATACGCCCGCATCCCGGCTCGGTGAGCCCGCCACGCTTGCCACGTCGATCCAGGTCGCCGCCGAGGATCACCCGGCTGACCTCGAGCGGTTCGCCCGCGGGCTGGCGGCCCACCCGCCCCCAGACGCGTGGGAGCTCGTCGTCGTGGCCAACTCGCCGTCGTTCGACGTGGACGCGCTGCTCGGAGCGAGCGGGCTGCCGCTGGATCCGGTGCTGCTGCGCGCCGAGCCCCGGCTCGGCTGGGCCGACGCCCGCACGCTCGGCCTGCGTCGCTCGTCGGGGGAGATCACGGTCCTGATGGACACCTCCGTCGAGCCCGTGGGCGACTTCGTGACGCCCCTCCTCGCCGCATTCGAGGATCCGAGCGTCGGGATCGCCGGCGCGTGGGGCGTGAGGAGCTCCGACGGCCGGACCTTCGAGGAGGCGCCGCCGGGCGACGTGGACGCGATCGAGGGCTACTGCCTGGCGATCCGCCGCGCGGCGCTGCAGGCGGT
>JBDTWT010000190.1:0-3193 GCA_040006555.1 Chloroflexota bacterium | reverse complement strand
GCCTCTCGGTGTGCGAGGACTTCTGGCACCCCAGCCTGCCGATGCTCCAGGCGCTCGACGGAGCGGACCTGCTCGTGAACGTGGCCGCCGGGCCGTCCAGGGCGCCGGGCAGCGACGCGGGCCTGGTGGCGATCGCCGGCTGGCACAAGATGCAGGACACGTACGCGCTGCTCGGCAGCGTGCCGCTCGCCTTCTGCAACCGGGTCGGGAACGAGGAGGGGCTCACCTTCTGGGGAGGCTCGCGCGTACTGGCCGCCGATGGCTCGACCGTCGTCGAGGCGCCGCTCTGGGAGGAGGCGTTCGTCGTCGGCGCCATCGAGACCGATGACCTGCGCATGCAGCGCTACAGCCTGCCGCTGCTGGCAGACGAGCGGCTGGAGCTGACCCGCCGCGAGCTGGACCGGATCATCGCCGAGCGCGCGGGGCTCGAGGTGGGGGAGGAGCCCCCCGAATGACGCTCGCCGAGCGTGCTCCGCTGCCGGTCATCGAGCCGGCACAGGCGGTGGCCGTGATCGTCGGCTTCATCCGCGCGCAGCTCGACCAGGCGGGCTTTTCGCGCGTCGTCCTCGGCCTTTCGGGCGGCGTCGACTCCGCCACGGTCGCGTACCTGTGCGCCGAGGCGATCGGCCCGGACAACCTCCTCGCGGTCCGCATGCCGTACCGGACCTCCTCCGAGGCCTCGGAGGCCGATGCGCTGCGCGTCGTGAGCGCCCTCGGCTGCCGGACCGAGCTGGTGGAGATCACGCCGATGGTGGAGCCGATGCTGGCGCAGATTTCGGACCCCGAGGCGCCAGCGCCGTCGGACGAGCTCAACGTGCGGCGTGGCAACGTCATGGCCCGGCAGCGGATGATCGTCCTTTTCGACCGCTCAGCGGCGTTCGACGCGCTCGTCGCCGGGACGAGCAACAAGACGGAGGCGCTCCTGGGCTACGGGACCCTGCACGGCGACATGGCGGCCGGGCTGGCGCCGATCGGCGACCTCTACAAGACCCAGCTGCGATCCGTGGCGACTCACCTGGGCGTGCCGAACGAGATCCTCGACAAGCCACCGTCGGCCGACCTGTGGCCTGGCCAGACCGATGAGGGCGAGCTCGGCCGCACCTACGACCTGCTCGACCGGACGCTGTTCGCCCTCGTCGACCGCCGATGGAGCGTGGACCGATGCGTTCGCGCGGGCCTGGATCGCGACCTCGTGGAGTGGGTGGCGAGCCGCGTCGCGCGCATGGAGTTCAAGCGCCAGCCGCCTCCCGTGGCCAAGCTCTCGCTCCGCACGCCGGGGATCGACCACCTCTACCCGCGCCGTCGCCCGGGATCACGCCGACAGCCGGTAAGCGACGGCTAAGCGCGCGGTAACCGCGCCCGCCTAGGCTCTCGTCCCAAGCGGCCGAACTCGCCCCCGGTGCGCTGTGAGGCTGGAAGGAGCCAACGGAATGAACAAGGTGATGCTGGTCGGCCGCCTGACACGTGACCCGGAGCTGCGGTCGCTGCCGTCGGGCAAGGCGGTCGCGACCTTCTCGGTCGCGACGAACGAGTTCCGCGGAGGCAACGGCGAGCGGACGGAGTACCACGCCTGCGTCGCGTGGGACCGCCTCGCAGAGATCTGCGGTCAATTCCTGTCCAAGGGTCAGCTCGTCGACATCGAGGGGCGTCTCCAGACGCGCCAGTGGGACGACGATGCCGGGAAGCGCCACTGGAAGACCGAGGTCGTCGTCGCGTCCCTGGAGATGCTCTCCGGCCGCTCCAAGAAGGAGTACGCCAAGGAGGCTCAGGCCGTCGCAGAGGGCCAGGAGGCCACCCCCGCCGCGATTGCCGCCAACGGCGCCACCGAAAGCGACCTCGAGGCCGTCGTCGCGATGTGACAACCCGCCGGCGGCGGTACCGCCCGGGGCCGCATCACCCGATCGGTACTGCCGCCGGGGCCGGCGACACAACTAGTCATGTGTGGTGTGCGACGCCAAGTCGAGGATCGGGCGCTCGAATGCGACCTCGCCGCTATTCTTCAGCCCATGGGCATCGACACCGAATTCACCGACCTCTTGCCGCTCCTCGCGTGCTCCGACATCGCGGCAGAGCATGACTTCCTGATCAAGGTCCTCGGATTCACGTCCGCCGGGGTGGAGCGAATGCCCGACGGGGCCGTCGTTCACGCTGAGGTCACCGCGGGATCACGCCGCATCTGGCTCCACCGGGAGGACGTGGGGGACAACCTCGTGCCGCCGGGGTTGCGAGGGTCTGCGGGAGGCGGGATCGTCATCCACGTTGCCGATGTCGACGCGCATCACGAGCATGTCCGCGCCGCGGGCGCCGACGTGCTGTACGAGCCACGGGATCAGGACTATGGACAGCGCGAATACGGAGTTCGTGATCCCGAAGGCCACCTGTGGTGGATTGCGACGCCGATTCACCCGCCTGCGGGCGGCTGATCGCTATCGGGCGAGCATATTCACCCCCGGCGCCTCGCGTGCGCTTCGGCGTGGCAGACTTCTCCTCCAGGACCTGAGAGGAGATCCCGTATGTCTGCAGATAGGGCCGGACTGCGTTCCGCGGCGTCGCGCGGACGGACACTTGCAATCGTCGCGCCCTTGTTGGGCGCGTTTCTGCTGGCCTCGTGTCAGGCGGCCGAGGATGGCGGCGCCGTGGAGAGCCCCGCGGATGAGCCAACGCAGGCCGCAGCTGAATCGGTGGCCGCGGCCAGCCCCGCACCGGAGGAGTCCGAGAGCGGCCCCGCGTCGGGTGAAGTGAGCCTCACGGTCAGCGAGACGACCGCCGGACCCGCCTTTGCCGGCGAGGACGGCATGACCCTCTACGTGCTGTTCGGCGATAACGAGGATGGCAGCGGCTGCCTCGATGCGTGCGAGGACGGCTGGCCGCCATTCACCATCGAGCCGGGGACCGAGGTCGTGGCCGGTGAGGGAGTCACCGGCGAGTTCCCTACCACCACGCGACCCGATGGAGCCACTCAGGTCACCTGGTTCGGCCGGCCGCTCTATTACTACGCCGATGACACGAGCCCCGGCGACGCGAACGGGCACGAGGTGGGGGATGTCTGGTTCGTGGCCGGGGAGTGACGACCCGACCGGGCAGGGGCGACTCCTGAATTCAGTGCGGCGCGGAATGGCGAGCGACTACCCCTACAACGGCCGGCTCAGCCGCTGGGAGGAGGTGTCTCCGGGCCTGGCCATCGTCGGCGTGC
>JBDTWT010000189.1:0-3197 GCA_040006555.1 Chloroflexota bacterium | reverse complement strand
GGCCTTCAGACCGGCACGCCGGTGCCGATCTTCCCGCGCCTCGAGCCGGAAGCCGCGGGCTGAGCCTGGCGCGCACGACAGATCGAGAGATCTTCACC
Source organism: Chloroflexota bacterium (assembly GCA_040006555.1). GTDB lineage: Bacteria > Chloroflexota > Limnocylindria > QHBO01 > QHBO01 > JACDBZ01. The sequence continues at coordinate 3,099 of JBDTWT010000189.1, read as the reverse complement.
GAAGCATGGAGGCGCGTGCCATATTCGCGATCGATCGAGCGCGCCACTGGACGACGCGTCCACCGGCGCGCGCTTCACGTGTGCCGGCGCTCGATCCATCGCGGGAACGACACATGAGACGCCGGGCCGGCGAAATCCGCTCGATAGATCGCGAGGGACGGCCGTGAGCCCTCGCGGCGTTCGGAGCCGGCTCCCCGGCATGGTGGACTCCCACGCGCATCTCCAGCACGCGCAGTTTGACCCTGACCGCGACGCGGTCGTCGAGCGGGCGGTCGCCGCGGGCGTCGAGCGCATCCTGGTACCCGGCTGGGACGTCGCGTCCTCCGAGGCCGCGCTGGAGCTCGCAGAGCGGCACGCGCCGGTCGTGATGGCCGCCGTCGGCGTGCATCCGCATGATGCCGCCGCCATGTCCGAGGCCGACTGGAGCCGGCTCGAGTCGCTGGTCGCGGATCCGCGGTGCGTGGCGGTGGGCGAGATCGGCCTCGACTACCACCGCAACCTGTCATCCCCCGACGTGCAGCGGGAGGCGTTCGCCCGGCAGCTCGAGCTCGCGGCGACGCGGAACCTGCCCGTCCTGGTCCACTGCCGAGAGGCGCACGCCGACGTCTCGGATGCCCTCCTCGCATGGCGGGGTCGCCCGGGCAGCGATGCACGGGGAGCGCTGCATGCCTTCTCCGGCGACGCCGCCATGGCAACGGCCCTGGCCGCGGCGGGGTTCCTGGTCAGCTTCGCGCTGCCGGTCGCGTTCCGGTCGGCCACCGGCCCGCGCGCGGCTGCGGTCGCGCTGTCGGAGGCGGCGCTCCTGGTCGAGACCGACGCTCCGTACCTCGGGCCCGACCGCGAGCGCCGCAACGAGCCGACGACCGTCCTGCGAGTCGCCGCAGAGCTCGCCCGGCTGCGGGGAGCCACGCCGGAATCAATCGCGGCGGCCGCCCGCAGCGCCTTCGAGCGGCTCGTCGTGGCATGACGGTTGCTTGGTCGGTGAGTGACAAAACGCCATCTCGCGATGGAATACAGCGAGATGGAATACACCGAATGGATGGAGGCACCAACGCATGGGCCAAGTCAACGTCAACACCCCGGGGGGCGGAACCGCCGGTGAGCCGGCCGGCAGCAGCGGCGCCGGCATGATCCTCGGCATCATCGTGGCGGTTCTCGTCATCGCCGCGCTCGTCTACTTCCTCGTCATCGCCCCGCAGGGCAACAACGGCGCGGACGGCGACGGCGGCGACACCCCCGCCACGGATGATGGGGGCGAAGTCCTTCCGAGCGGCTGGAGGCTCGTCGACCTGGCCTAAAGCCTCCAGGAACTCGCGATCTGACGCCCCGGCCATCGGCCGGGGCGTCTTCGTGCGCGGTTGACACCTCTCGATCGCCGGTGCTACATTCCCGTTAGCACTCTCGTCGGTCGAGTGCCAGTTACACGGTCGCATCGGCCGAAGCTGGAGCTCCCGCGTCGGTGCTTTCAGATCAGATCCGCATGGTTTGCGCGTTCGAGGAGGCAAGCACACACACATGACCACCAAGGTCAGAGGTACGGCGACCCAGCTGAAGCCGCTGGGCGACCGTCTCGTCGTCAGGCCCAGCGAGCGCGAGGAGATGACCAAGAGCGGCATCGTCCTCCCGGACACGGCCAAAGAGCGGCCCCAGGAGGGCACCGTCCTGTCGGTCGGCCCCGGTCGCACGCTCGACGACGGCAAGCTCGAGAAGATGGAGGTCCGCCCGGGCCAGAAGGTCCTCTTCCAGAAGTACGCGGGCACCGAATTCAAGCTCGACGAGGAGGATCTGCTGATCCTCTCGCAGAAGGACGTCCTGGCCGTCATCGAGTAGCGGCCCCCACCCGATTCAGACCGATACCGCCGCGCCCGTGCGGCACCACTCAGGAGGAATGAAGAACCGTGGCGAAGCAGCTGCTGTTCGAGGAAGAGGCGCGTCGCTCACTGAAGCGCGGCGTCGACAAGATGGCCGATGCCGTCAAGGTCACGCTCGGACCGAAGGGCCGATACGCTCTCCTCGACAAGAAATTCGGCGCGCCGACCATCACGAATGACGGCGTCACCATTGCCCGCGACATCGAGCTCGAGGACCCCTACGAGAACATGGGTGCTCAGCTGCTCGAGGAGGTCGCGGCGAAGACCAACGACGTGGCCGGCGACGGCACCACGACGAGCATCGTGCTCGCCCAGGCCATCATCACCGAGGGCCTGAAGAACGTCACCGCCGGCGCGAGTCCGATGGGCCTCAAGCGGGGCCTGGAGAAGGGCGTCACGGCCATCGTCGAGGAGATCAAGCGCCTCTCGAAGCCAGTCCAGACGACCGACGACATCGCGCACATCGCCGCCATCAGCGCTCGCGATCCCGAGATCGGCCAGATGATCGGCCAGGTCATGGACAAGGTCGGCAAGGACGGCGTCGTGACGGTCGAGGAGAGCCAGGGGCTCAAGCTCGAGACGGAGTACGTGGAGGGCATGCAGCTCGACCGTGGCTACGTGTCGGCCTACATGGTCACGAGCACCGAGGGCGGCAAGCTCGAGGCGGTCCTCGATCAGCCGTACATCCTCGTCACCGACAAGAAGATCAGCGCCGTGGCGGACATCCTGCCCACGCTCGAGAAGACGGTCACCACCGGCAAGCCGCTGCTCATCATCGCCGAGGACGTCGACGGTGAGGCGCTCGCAACCCTGGTCGTCAACAAGCTGCGCGGCACGATCAACGTGCTCGCGACCAAGGCTCCGGGCTTCGGCGATCGCCGCAAGGCCATGCTGGAGGACATCGCCACCCTGACCGGTGCGCGCGTCATCAGCGAGGAGGTCGGCCGCAAGCTCGACAGCGTCACGCTCGAGGACCTCGGCCAGGCGCGTCGCGTCACGGCCAACAAGGACACGACCACCATCGTCGAGGGCAAGGGTGCCGCCGACGCGATCAAGGCCCGCATCGGCCAGATCAAGCTCCAGATCGAGGACACCACCAGCGACTTCGATCGCGAGAAGCTCCAGGAGCGGCTCGCCAAGCTCAGTGGCGGCGTCGCGGTCATCAAGGTGGGCGCGGCCACCGAGGTGGAGCTCAAGGAGAAGAAGCACCGCATCGAAGATGCGCTCT
>JBDTWT010000188.1:0-3203 GCA_040006555.1 Chloroflexota bacterium | reverse complement strand
AGGTCGACGATGAGCTTGAGCTCGTGCATCGTCTCGAAGTAGGCGAGCTCCGGCTGGTAGCCCGCGTCGACGAGCGTCTCGAAGCCCGCGTTCACGAGCGAGGTCACGCCACCACAGAGGACCGCCTGCTCGCCGAACAGGTCGGTCTCCGTCTCCTCGGCGAAGGTCGTCTCGAGCACTCCCGCGCGTGATGCGCCGATCCCGCGCGCGTACGCCAGCGTTCGCGCGCGCGCCGTGCCGGTTGCGTCGCGATGCACGGCGAAGAGCGCGGGGACGCCGCCGCCGCCCTCGAACAGCCGCCGCACGAGGTGGCCGGGACCCTTCGGCGCGACCATGCCGACGTCGACGCCCCCCGGCGGGTCGATCTCGCCAAAGTGGATGTTGAAGCCGTGGGCGAACATGAGGAGCGCGCCCTCGCGCAGGTTCGGCTCGATCTCGGCGCGATAGACCGATGGCGCCGCGGTATCGGGCACGAGGACCATCACCACGTTCGCCTCGGCGGTCGCGGTCGCGGCGTCGGTCACGCGCAGGCCAGCCTCGCGGGCACGGGCCGCGGAACTCGAGTCCGGGCGCAGCCCGACCACGACGCTGACGCCGGAGTCCGCGAGGTTCCGCGCATGCGCCTCGCCCTGGCTGCCATAGCCGATGACGGCCACCGTCTGCCCGTCGAGCGCGCCGCCGTCGATGTCGGCGTCGTAGATGAGCTTGGTCATGCGTGGGTCGCTCCGTTCTCGCTGGTGGGTGGTTGGGGTTCGGTGTCGTCCGCGGCCATGGCCACGGCGCCGGCCCTGACGAGGCTGCGCAGCCCGTGGGCTCGCAGCGCGTCGAGGGCGTGATCGATCGTGTCGGGTGAGGCGGTGAGGCGCGCGCGCCAGACGTCTGGTCGTCTCGAGAGGATCTCGCCGCCGGCGGAGGCGAGGACATCCTCCAGGGACTGCTCCTGCGCCGGGGTCCCTGGCGGGTCCAGCTCCACGAGCACGAGCTCCAGCTCGATCCGCGGCAGGCTGGTGAGGTCGGTGACCTCGAGGACGTCGATGAGCCGCTCGAGCTGGGCGAGGACCTGGCGCAGGTGCCCGTCGTCGCCACGGATGGCGATCGTCATCCGCGATCGGCCGGGCTGGTCGGTGGTGCCCACCGTGAGCGACTCGATGTTAAAGCTCCGCGCGCGGAGAAGCCCCGAGACGCGGTTGAGCGTGCCGGGGCGATCCACGACGAGCGCGCTCACCACGTGGCGGCGGTGAACCGCGTCCGCCTCGCCGGCGGGAAGGGTCTGGCGCGCGGCGGCGCCCGACGCGCTCACTCGGACGCGCCCTCCACCATGTCGGAGAGGCCCTTGCCGGGCAACATCATGGGGTAGACGTTCTGCGCCTCGTCGAGCTGGAAGTCGATGAGCGCCGGGCCGGGTGCCCGACGGGCCTCGGCGATGACGCCCGCCACCTCGTCCGGTCGCGTGGCGCGCCACGCGGGGATGCCGTAGGCCTCGCACAGTCGGACGAGGTCCGGGCCGAGGAGCTCGGCGGAGTGATAGTTCTCGTCGTAGATGATCTCCTGCCACTGGCGGATCATCCCGAGACGCCGGTTGTTGAGGACGGCGATGCGGACCGGGATCTGGTCCTGGACCAGGGTCGCCAGCTCCTGCATGGTCATCTGGAAGCCCCCGTCACCGGCGATCGCCCACACCTCGCGCTCCGGCACCCCCAGCGCGGCGCCCATGGCCGCCGGGACGCTGTAGCCCATCGTGCCCAGGCCGCCGCTCGACAGGTGCCGGTACGGGTGCCGGAAGCCGTAGTAGCGCGCCGCCCACATCTGGTTCTGCCCGACGTCGCTCACGAGGATCGCCTCGTGACCGGTGGCCTCGCCGATCTGGTCCACGACGTAGTCGGCGGAGAGCCGCCCCTGCCGCCAGAGGCCGGAGCCGTGCCACGAGCGCGTTTCGCTCACCTCGCGCCACGCGGCCAGCTGCGCGAGCCACTCGGCGCGCGGCTCGCTCTGCGGCAGGCGGGTGAGGAGCGCGGCCAGCAGGTCGCCCGCATCGGCGACGATGCCGAGGTCGGTCCGCACGTTCTTGCCGATCTCGGACCGATCGACGTCCACGTGGACGATCCGCGCGTTCGGCGCGAAGGTGCTCGTCTTTCCGGTGATGCGATCGTCGTATCGGCAGCCGATGCCGATCAGCAGGTCGCACTGCTGGATCGCCTTGTTCGCGTGCATCCAGCCGTGCATGCCCGCGTAGCCGGCGCTCAGCCGGTGCGTCTCGTCGATGTTGCCGATGCCGAGGAGCGTGTGCGCCACCGGGATCTCGGAGCGCTCGGCCACCTCCAGCAGCAGGTCCACGGCCCCGGCGATCTGCACGCCGTGCCCGCTGAGGATCAGCGGACGCTCGGCGTGCGCGATGAGCTCGGCGAGGTCGTCGGCCTCCGGCACGTCGCCGCGGACCGGGCGCAGCAGGCCGGGAAGTCGCAGCTCGTACGGCTGCGGGTGCGGAGCAGACGTTTCGGCCTGGAGCACGTCCTTCGGGAAGTCGAGCAGCACGGGGCCGGGCCGGCCGCTTCGCGCGATCTCGAATGCCTCGGCGACCGCGAGCGGGACCTCGTCCGGATTCATCACCACGCTCGAATACTTCGTGACCGGCAGCGCGATGCCGACGATGTCGGTCTCCTGGAAGGCGTCCTTGCCGAGCAGGGCACGGGGCACGTTGCCGGTGATCGCGACCATCGGCACCGAGTCCATCATCGCGGTGGCGAGGCCGGTGACGAGGTTGATGGCGCCCGGTCCCGACGTGGCGATCGCGACGCCCACGCCACCGGTCGCCCGGCTGTAGCCGTCGGCCGCGTGCGCGCCGCCCTGCTCGTGGCGCACGAGGATGTGGCGCAGCGGGAACTCGCGCAGCACGTCGTAGATCGGCAGGACGGTGCCGCCGGGGTAGCCGAAGATCGTCGTCACGCCCTCGCGGACGAGCGCCTCGCACACGGCGCGCGCGCCGATGCGGGGCGCCACCTGCTCGGAGGGCGGGGAGTCGCTGGTCGGACGGGGGAGAGCGGTCATCTGGAGCTGGGCCTCGTGGAAACAAGAACCCCGCCTGGCTTCTCGGCCTGGCGGGGTGTCGGTTGCGCTGTTCGGGTGCCTGTTCGGCTACTCGGTCGAGCGTCCTCCATCCCGCCATCCAAGAAGGATGACGAGCCGAAGAATGCTGATGAGTACGA
>JBDTWT010000187.1:0-3204 GCA_040006555.1 Chloroflexota bacterium | reverse complement strand
TGATCGCCTTCTTCGATCCGGGCACCGCGCCCCCGGTGGGGCCGTTCTCGTGACGATCGTCGCGCCGGCGCGTCGAAGATCCATCCCGCCCACCCGCGTCGTGGAGCTGGACGCGGTGGTCGTCGGAGCGGGCGGGGCGGGACTGTACGCAGCCCTGGAGCTGAAGCAGGCGCTCGGGCCGGAGGCCCGCATCGGCGTCATCAGCAAGCTGCACCCGACTCGCTCGCACACCGGAGCCGCCCAGGGAGGCGTATGCGCCGCGCTCGGCAACACGGAGGAGGACCACTGGGAGTGGCACTGGTTCGACACGGTGAAAGGCGGGGACTACCTCGTCGACCAGGACGCGGCCGAGGTGATGTGCCGCGACGCTGTCGAGACGATCATCAACCTCGAGCATCTCGGCCTGCCGTTCAGTCGCACGCCTGACGGGCTCATCGACCAGCGCCGGTTCGGCGGCCATACCCGCAACCTCGGCGAGGGGCCGGTGCGCCGCAGCTGCTTCGCCGCTGACCGCACGGGGCATGCCATCCTCCAGACGCTCTACCAGCAGTGCATCCGCCGCGAGGTCGTCTTCTTCGACGAGTACCAGGTGCTCGACCTCGCGATGCCGGACGGCGCGGACGGGCGGGTGACCGGCGTCATCGCCCTGCGCATCGCCACCTCGGAGCTCTACGCGTTCCGCGCCAAGGCGGTCATGTTCGCGACCGGCGGCTACGGCAAGGTGTTCAAGGTCACCTCGAACGCGCACACGCTCACCGGCGACGGCATGGCGATCCCGTATCGCCGGGGGCTGCCCCTGGAGGACATGGAGTTCTTCCAGTTCCATCCGACCGGCATGTACAAGCTCGGCTTCCTCCTGTCGGAGGCGATGCGCGGCGAGGGCGGCTTCATGGTCAACGACACGGGTGAGCGCTTCATGGAGCGTTACGCGCCGACCATGAAGGACCTCGCCTCCCGCGACGTCGTGAGCCGCAGCATCTACCTCGAGATCGCGGCGGGGCGGGGGATCGGCGGCAAGGACTACGTGCACCTCGACGTGCGCCATCTCGGCGCCGAGGTGCTCGACACGAAGCTCCCCGACATGAGCGGGTTCATTCGGACGTACTTCGGCCTGGAGCCGCTCACCGACCTCGTTCCCATCCAGCCGACCGCGCACTACGCGATGGGCGGCATCCCGACCGACATCGACGGGCGAGCGCTCGCGGACGAGACGGGGACTGTCGTGCCGGGCCTCTACGCCGCGGGCGAGGTCGCCTGCGTGAGCGTCCACGGGGCGAACAGGCTCGGGACGAACTCGCTCCTGGACATCCTCGTCTTCGGCCGCCGCGCCGGGATGAAGATGGTGGAGGAGCTCGGCTTGGCGCCCGACCCGCTTCCGGACCCCGCGACCGAGGATGCCGTGCAGGCCTCCGTCGAGGCGCTGATGCGGACGACCGAGGGCGAGCGCCCGGCCGTGATCCGCACCGAGCTCCAGGAGGTGATGTTCTCGAAGTGCGGCGTCTACCGCACCGAGTCGCTGCTCGTGGAGTGCCGTGACGAGGTCGCGCGCCTGCGCGAGCGCGCGCGAGACCTGCTGGTGGAGGACAGGGGCTGCCGCTACAACACCGACCTCGGGGACGCGCTCGAGCTCGGCTTCCTCCTTGACTGCGCGGAGGCGACGGTGGCCTCGGCGCTGGCGCGGACCGAGACGCGAGGTGGCCACGCGCGCGAGGATTTCCCCGAGCGCGACGACGCCAACTGGCTGAAGCACACCCTGGTCTCTCGCGATCCGGCCACCGGCGAGACCTCGCTCCGCTACAAGCCGGTGACGATCACCGAGTTCCAGCCGAAGGCTCGGACGTACTGACCGATGGACGTCACGCTGCGCATTCGCCGCTACAACCCGGAGGCCGACGAGGCACCGCACTGGGAGCAGTACGAGGTCCAGGCGGAGCCCACCGACCGCGTGCTCGACCTCCTCCACCAGGTGAAGTGGTTCCAGGACGGCACCCTCACCTTCCGCCGCTCGTGCGGCCACGGCGTCTGCGGCTCGGACGCGATGCTCATCAACGGCCGCAATCGCCTGGCGTGCGAGTTCCTCATTCGGGACGCAGGGCCCCGGATCGACGTTGAGGCCATGCGTGGCGTGCCGGTCGTCAAGGACCTGCTCGTCGACATGGATGGCTTCTGGGAGAAGTACCGCCAGGTGATGCCGTTCCTGGTGAACGACGCGATCCCGGCGGACGGGAAGGAGCGTCGCCAGTCGCCCGAGGACCGGGAGCGCTACGAGGACACCAGCCGCTGCATCCTGTGCGCCGCCTGCACGACCAGCTGCCCGGTGTTCTGGACCGATGAGGACTACGTCGGCCCGGCGGCGATCGTGAACGCGCACCGCTTCATCGTTGACTCGCGGGACGCCGCGAAGGAGGAGCGACTCCAGATCATGGCCGACGCCGACGGCGTGTGGCGCTGCCGCACGGTCTTCAACTGCGTCGAGGCGTGCCCGCGTGGCATCAACATCACCGGGGCGATCCTCGAGGTGACGCAGGAGATCCGCAGGGCCTCGATCTCGTGAGGCTGCTCATCCACACCGATGGCGCGGCGCGCGGCAACCCGGGCCCCGCCGGCGCCGGGGCCGTCCTGCGAGACGCCGCGACCGGCACCATCCTCGCCGAGGTCGCGCAGCCGCTCGGGTACGCCACCAACAACGTGGCCGAGTGGACCGCCGTGAAGCTCGCCCTCGAGGAGGCGGAGCGACTCGGCGCCACGCACGTCGACCTGCGGATGGACTCGGAGCTCGTCGCGCGGCAGATCAGTGGCCTGTATCGGGTGAAGAACGCGGACCTCAAGCCCCTCCACGCGTCCGTCATGGCGCTGCTCGCCCGCTTCAGCGGGTACACGGTGGGCCACATCCCCCGCGAGCTCAACAAGGACGCCGACCGGATGAGCAATGTCGCCATCGACGGGCCGTCAGCCTAGAACGGGCGTTCCAATTCGGGCGGTCGCGCGCTACAATGGGGGCCCTGGAGGCGGCCGGACGGCCGCGGGCGCATCGGTCGAAAGGCCGCGTCCGAGGAAAGTCCGAGCTCCATAGAGCAGGTTCGCGGGTAACGCCCGTCCGCCGTGAGGCGAGGAACAGCGCCACAGTGACGATGCCCGCTCCTTCGGGAGCGGGAGTGAAACGCGGCAAGCTCTAGCCGGAGCAAGACCGAATAGGGGAGCGCA
>JBDTWT010000186.1:0-3217 GCA_040006555.1 Chloroflexota bacterium | reverse complement strand
AGCTGACCGATGCCGAGGCGATCCTGCGCAACGGGACCGGCCAGAACCCTCAGCCGTACTGGCGCCCTCCGTATGGTTCGGTCAGCCAGGCGGTTCTCGACGCGGTCGCGTCCGTCGGCTACACGAAGACGTTCCTGTGGGACATCGACACCATCGACTGGAAGCCGATCGCCGACGGTGGGCCCACGGCAGAGCAGATCGCGTCGAAGGTCGTGACCCGGGCGGTCAACGGGTCGAACGTGCTCTTCCACCTGGGCGGCTACGAGACGCTCGACGCGCTCCGGATCCTCGTCCCGGGCCTCCGCGACCGCGGGTTCACCCTGACGAGCCTCTCGGATCTCCTCCAGTGACCGTCGCCGGCATCGGTCAGCCCAGCCAAACTCCGTTCGGAAATCGAATGGCGAAGACTGCTCCTCCCCCGGCACGAGGCTCGACCGTCAGAGTCGCGCCGTGCGCCTGGACTGCCGCGCGAGCCGTCGCGAGGCCCAGACCGGCGCCCCGGCCGCGCGCGCCGTCGCCCCGCTGAAATGGCTCGAAGATGGTCTCGACCGCGTCGGGTCGGACTCCCGGTCCGCGGTCGAGAACCTCCAGGCTGAACTCGGCACCGCCAGCCGGCGCCTGGCCGACGACTTCGACCTCTCCTCCGGGCGGCGAATACGTGATGGCATTGATCAGCAGGTTGGCCAAGGCCTGCTCCAGCCGAACACGGTCAACGGAGATGCGGCCGCGGTCGATCCTCCGGATGATCGTTACCCCAGCCCCCTCGGCGACCGGGGCGGTCCGGCGCGCGACGGCATCCACCACGTCGCCCGCGTCGACGACCGTCCGTACCAGCTCGCGACCACCTCCGGACACCGATGCGAGCTGCAGGAGGTCGCCTGCCAGCTCGGCCAGCCGTGCGGCATCGTCGCGGGCCGCGCGGATCGCCGCGCGCAGCTCGGCCGCATCGGTCCCCAACCGGTCAGCCAGCTCTAGCTCTGCCTGCAACGCAGCGAGGGGCGTCCGCAGGTCGTGCGAGGCGGCCGCAACGAAGGCCTGTTGTCGCCTGACCGTCGAGGCGAGGCGATCGAGCATCCGGTTGAGAGTGCGCGCGAGCACGCCCAGCTCGTCGGTCCGTCTCGGCTCCGGCAGCCGACGATCCAGGTCGCTGGCGCCGATGGCGGCCGCTTCGGCCGTGAGCTGGGCGACAGGCCCGAGTGCGCGCCCGGCAAGCAACCAGCCGCCGATCCCGGAGAGCAGGGTGGCCAGTGCGCCCGCGACACCCAACAGCCCCGCCAGACTGGCCTGGGAACGCTCGAGCTCCGCCAGATCCACGCCGGCGACGATGCGAAGGTTGTCTCCCAGGCTGTCGGTCCTCACGAGGTAGCGGTGGCCCTGGATGGATATCTCCTGGGGCGCACCCTCGACCACGTCGATCGCGATCGGCGACGGAGCCCACGCGCTCGCGTCCACCACCGAGCCGTCCGGGCCGACGATGCCGACGAAGACCCCCCGATCGTCGCCGTCGCCCTCCTGGAGCCCCAGCTCCCCCTCGTTCTCGATCGCGTTCTCGAGGGCGGACAACCGGGTTACGAGCTGGTCGTCCCGTGCCTCGCGCAGGGCAAGCCCGAACTGGCCCCACACGACGAACCCCACGACCGCGAGCGTCGTCGCAACCGCGACCGCGTAGGTGATGGCAAGCCGCGTCCGAATGGTCACCGGGCGCTCCTCGCCGCGGCGGCGCTCGGTGCGCGGAGAACATAGCCGGCGCCGCGAATCGTCTCGAGGCGCGGACGCTCGGGCGCCGCGCCAAGTGCCTCGCGCAGAGACCGAACATAGACGTCGATGATTCGCGGTGAGCCCTCGAAGGCCCAATCCCAGACCTGCTCGAGGATCGTGCTGCGGCTGAGCACCGTATCGGCATTACGGGCGAAGAACTCGAGCAGCGTGAACTGCCGCGACGTGAGAGCTATCTCCTGCCCACCCGCCTGCGCACGGTGTGCCGCCGGGTCGATCTCGAGGTCTCCCAGGAGGAGTACCGCGGGTCGCTCGACGACTCCGCGCCGGCTCAGCGCTCTCAGCCGTGCCAGGAGCTCGGTGAAGGCGAAGGGCTTGACGAGGTAGTCGTCACCCCCGGCGTCCAGCCCCCGCACTCGATCCTCGACGGCATCCCGGGCCGTCAGGAACAGCACGGGCGACCATCGGCCCTGCGAGCGCAGCTCACGGCACAGCGCGTAGCCGTCGCCGTCAGGGAGCACCACGTCGAAGATCATCACGTCATAGGTGGACTCGGTCGCCATCCAGCGCCCGTCCTCGATCGTGCCCGCGTGGTCGACCGCGTGCCCCTCGCGCCGCAGGCCGCGAAGGAGCAACCCCGTCAGTCGGAGGTCGTCCTCCAGGACCAGGATCTTCATCGTTCAGTCAGACGCATGCAGGAATCCTCGCGCCCCAATATGAACCGCGTGTGAACGCAATGCGAATGCCGCGGCGAAGTGGACCACCGAGACGGCGGCCGAGCAACTCCGTGGCATTAACCGTCCATTCACGGGCGACCGTGCAGTCTCGACGGTGTCAGGCCCGCATACGACATCGCGGGCAACCCAACCGTGGAGGAACTCTCATGTTTGACATCAATCGCCTGCGCGGCCCCGTGCTGGCGGCCATCGCTGCGCTCCTGATCGGGGGCGCAAGCATCGCGCTGGCAACCAACCACGAGACCCCGGCGAGCCCGCCCCAGACAGAGGCGGACGAGCCCGGCGGTCCCGACACCGATACCCTCGAAGAGGGCGAGCAGGACGGTCTCGACGATGAGGACCAGGAGGACGAGGCCGCCGAGGCGGAGGCGCTTGCCGGATTGGCAACCGTCAGCGAGGCCGACGCTCGCGCGGCGGCGCTGAGCGCGGTGCCCGGGGAGGTCGTGCAGACTGAGCTGGACAACGAAAACGGCTTCCTTGTCTGGTCAGTGGAGGTCCGCGACGCCGCGGGCGCCGTCACTGACGTCAAGATCGACGCCGGCAACGGCGCGGTGCTCGGCACCGAGGCAGATGATGACGGCGCCGAGGAGGGCGTCGAGGACTAGGCCGCAGGAACCGAACCTGACGACGGCCAGCCGCACCGGCTGGCCGTCGTTCGTCTGCTAGGCCTCGTCGATGAACGTCGTATCGATCTGCGCTCGCTGCAGCTTGCCCGAGTAGTCGATGTAGACGCTCTTCCACTCGCTGAAGAAGTCGAGCGCCGC
>JBDTWT010000185.1:0-3238 GCA_040006555.1 Chloroflexota bacterium | reverse complement strand
GGACACGAACCGCCCGCTCGAGGCCGTCGGCCGCCATGGCCCGTCGCTCCTCGACCGCCGAGCGACTCGCGGCGACCGGCTCCCCGCCCCAGCCCCGCCGAGTCGTGGCCCACCACGTCGCCGCCGCGGCGGAGAGTCCCACGACCGCAACGGCCGCGGCCGTCGCCGTCGCGCCGGCCAGCGCGAGCGCCGCGGCCACGAGCAGCGAGGCGACAGCCACGGAGATCGGGTACCAGGGAGGCGTCGCGGGGGCGGGCGAGGCGGTGTCCGCAACGGGAGCGTCGGACGTCAGGCGGCGGTCGAGTGCATCCCGCTCCTCGGAGGCCGCCGCCACCGCGGCCTCGGCCGCGCCGAGCTCGACCTCGCGGCGGTCGACGTCGCGGGCGGCGCCCTCGAGGAGGCCGCGGAATCGGCCGCCGAGGGCCGACCGCGTCGCAACCGACAGGTCGAGCGCGGCGACGCGCTCCTCGGTCCAGCCCTCGCCAAGCTGGGTCAGGCTCTCCGCCAGCTGGCGCTCCGACGACGCGAGGTGCTCCTCGGCCTCGCGCAGCGCGCCCGCCTCCCCGCGCACCGACGCCCCCGCCTCGAGCAGGCCCTCGACCTCCGCGCCGCGGCTCAGCAGCGCCTCGTCCGGGTGCAGCTCGGCGAGGCGCGCCCGGTGGCGGGCGAGGCGCGCCGCGGTATCGTCCAGCCGCTCCTGCGACGCACGCAACGCCGCCTCGAGCCTCGTGAAGCGCTCGAGCGCGCCGGCCAGCCCGGCGCCGGGATCGGGTTCGGCGGCCAGTGCCGACTCGGCCGCGCGAAGCTCCTGCGTCGGCTGCCAGCCGGCGTCGATGCGCTCGAGGCGTCGCCGCTCGGTCCCGAGCGACTCGATCGAGGCGGCCAGGCGCTCCTGCTCGGCCTCGAGCTCCGCGAGCCGCGTTCGGGCGGCGGCGTAGTCAGCCGGCAGGTCGAGGCCGCTCAGCGTGCGCTCGACTTCCTCGATCTCCCTGAGGAGCTGGTTGATCCGCGGGTTCGAGCCGCCGGCCTTGAAGAGTCCCGCCACCTCGCCCCGCAGGCCTATCTCCACCGCCAACGCCGAGGCCGCACCGGTCCCCAGCCCGGCCCCATAGATGCGGGCCGCCACGCCGCCCTCGGTGAGCCCCTTGAGCTCGGAGAGCTCCTCGAGCCGGAACGCGAAGACGTTGCGGTAGACCGAGGCCTCCACGCCGTGGAGCAGCCGCGAGAGGAACTCGGGGCCGCGATCGACGCCGTCGTCGCCGGTGACGTGGAGGACTCCCTGCCCGCCACGGTCGCCGTAGCGCTCGATGCGGAAGGGACGCTCGTCGGCCGTGACGACGTCGAGCCACCCGCCGCGCCTGCCGCCCGCGACGGCCGGGTACTGGTTCGTCTCGAACCCGAACAGGATGGCGCGGATGAAGGCGAGCAGGGTCGTCTTGCCTGCCTCGTTGTCGCCACGGACCACGGTGAGGCCCGCATCGGGCTCCAGCCGCGACTCGTGCCAGACGCCGAATCCGTCGATGAAGATGCCCGTGATCCGCATCGGCTATCCGGACTCCACCATGCGGTCGACGGCGAGGCGCTCCGCCTCGCTGAGCAGCTCGACGAGCCGCCCGCGGTCCGGGCGCCGCCCCCGCAGCACGCGGCGCACGCGCGCGTTCGCGTACAGCTCGTCGAGCGCCTCCTCCCAGCCGGCCGCTGCGCTCGACTCCTCGTCCTCGGGCTCGGTGTCGACCTGGCGGCGCAGCACCTCGCGCGCCGCCTCGGACTCGCCGGAGAGCTCCCCGAGGAAGGTGGCCGGTGCGCTGCTTCCCGCCGGGTCGGCGATCGGCCGAGTGGCGTCACGGAGCGACTCCAGCCACGCGAACTGGCTGCCGGCCGGCAGCCGCTCCTGCGCGAGCTGGCGCACGTCGTCGCGGAGGGTGCCGCGGTTGACGGATCGGTGCAGCGGCCCGCGACCGACGAGCGTCACGCGGGCGACGATGGGTCGGGCCGCAGCCTGCTGCGCCGCCTCGACGGCCGCGACGACCGCCTCGATCAGCGCCTCCTCGCCGTCAACCTCGCCGATGTCGACCGCGAGCAGGTGCCAGCGCACGACGTCGGTCGCGTGGAAGGTCGGCTCGGCGTTGCCCGCTCCGTCGACCTGGACGACATACGCGCCCCGCGGCTCGGTCTCGCCGGGATCGCGCCCCTGCGGGTTGCCGCAGTACACGACGGTCGGGTCCGCCTGCGAGAGGATCGCCGGCCTGTGCACGTGGCCGAGCGCCCAGTACTCGATGCCGGAGGCTCGCAGGTCGGACAGCGTGCACGGCGAATACGGAAAGTGGCCCGGCTGGCCGCCGACGTTCGCGTGGAGCACGCCGACCGCGTACGGCGCGTCGGCCTCGCGCCGGAAGCGGAGCGCGAGGTTCTCGGTCACGTCCCGCACCGGGTAGCTGATGCCGTAGACCCTCGCGATCTCGCGGCCCTCGCGCAGGACCGGCCGCCCCTGGACGGCCTCCGCCCCGAAGCGATGCACGGCGTCCGGCCAGCGGACCGTCGGCTCCCAGCCCGACAGCGGGTCGTGGTTCCCGGTCACCACGAACGAGGGGATCCCGGCGGATGCCAGGCGCTCGAGCCCGTCTCGGAAGCGGACCTGCGCGAGAAGCGTTCGATTCGCGTGCTCGAAGGCGTCGCCCGCCACCACGGCGAAGTCGACCTGCTCGTCGAGGGCGAGCTTCACGATGCGCTCCCACGCCCGGAGCGTCGAGTCCCTCAGTGCGCGGGCGACCTCCGGCGGGGCCTCGGCGGTGAGCCCGACGAACGGGCTGTCGAGATGCAGGTCACCGGTGTGGAGGAAGCGAAATGGCTCGATCGGCACGGCCAGCCAAGCCTAGACGAACGGCCGCGACAGCTTGTGGGTCGTGACGCGCTCGAACGGGCCTCAGGGGATCGGGTCGAGCAGCACCACGAGGCCGATCACGAGCCCGATGACGAGGAGGCCGGCGACGGCGACTGCCACGCTGAGGAGGAGCACGCTGCGCTCCGCCTTCACCCCGCGAGCACCGCCATCAGCTGGTCGACGTGCTCGTCGGGCTTGACCTGCGCCAGCACGTGCTCGATGCGACCATCCGTACCGATGACGAACGTGCTGCGCTCGACGCCGTCGTACTCGCGCCCCATGAACTTCTTCTGGACCCAGACCCCGTACGCGTCCGCGACCCGGTGCCCCGTGTCCGACAGGAGGCGATAGGGCAGG
>JBDTWT010000184.1:0-3244 GCA_040006555.1 Chloroflexota bacterium | reverse complement strand
TGATCATCATCTTCGGCTCGGCGGGGCCGGTGATCTCGACCCGCCGGTCGTCGAGGTCCGGCGGCGCGGTGGCGACGCGCCAGGTCCCGTCCGCACGGACCGATGCGGTTGCGGCCAGGAAGTCCGGGAGCTCGCCGCCGTCGAACCGAGCCTGGCGCTCCGTTCGAGCCTGCAGCAGCTCCACGCGGCGCGGGTTGAAGGACCGATGAAGGTCAGCGACGAAGTCGAGCGCCTCGGGCGTGAGCACCTCGCTCGAATGCGTCGACTCGCGAGTGACCTCGATGCTCACGTCCCGCAGTATGCCAGCGCATCGGGTGCGATCGGCGTTTGCGAGAATAGGGGCACATGCTTCACGTCCGGCGCGAGCAGAACCACCTCGCCTGGGATCCGGCCATCCCACCGGTTGCCACCGTCGCCTCCGGTGACGAGGTCGAGTTCGACTGCCTCGATGCGTCGAACGGCCAGCTCACCGCGCAGTCGACCACGGCCGATATCGCCACGCTCGAGTTCGATCGCGTCGACCAGGTGACGGGGCCGGTCGCGGTCGACGGCGCCCAGCCGGGCGATACGCTCCAGGTCGACCTGCTCGAGTTCTCACCCGCCGATTGGGGCTGGACCGCGTCGATCCCCGGATTCGGGCTCCTCGCCGACGACTTCCCGGACGGCCGATACAAGGTCACGCGACTCGACGGCACCGACCACGCCGAGTTCTGGCCCGGCATCCGCGTGCCGATCGCCCCCTTCTGCGGCGAGCTGGGCGTGGCGCCCGTCACCGGGCCGCTGTCGACGATTCCTCCGGACGTCCACGGCGGCAACATGGACACCCGGCACCTCGTCGCGGGCTCGACGCTCTTTCTCCCGGTCTTCGTCCCGGGCGCGAACTTCTCGATCGGCGACGGCCACGCGACGCAGGGTGACGGCGAGGTGAGCGGGACGGCGATCGAGACGCCGATGCGCGCCCGCGTGCGGCTCACGGTGCGCAAAGACCTGCGCGTCACCGCTCCCGAGTTTCTTGCGGCGCCGGACCCGCACGCCGCGCTGCGCAATGGCGCGCGCTACGCGACCAATGGCATCGGTCCGGACCTCATGGAGGCCGCGCGGGGCGCGCTGCGACGGATGATCGAGTGGATGGGCCGCGAGCACGGCCTCGAGCCCATGGAGGCATACCTGCTCTGCAGCGTGGCCGTCGACCTGCGCATCAGCGAGATCGTCGACGTGCCGAACTTCGTCGTCACGGCTCACTGCCCGCTGGGGATCTTCGCGTAGCGAGCGGGCCGGCCCGGAGGCCGGCCCGCATCGGTCAGTAGGTCGTCCGGTCCGGTGGAACCGCGGCCTCCGGGGTCACGCTGACGGTCTCGCCACCGTAGACGTCGCCCACGCGCTCCAGAGCGGCGGGGTTGCGAGCCCGCAGGACGAAGTAGGCGATGACCCCGAGGATGACCCAGACCCCGACGATCGGGGCCGTCCAGCGGAGCGCGCTCTCATACGGTGGCAGCTCGATGTCGAGGATCGGGATCGTGAGGCCGCCGATGACCGCCAACAGGGCGGGGATCATGGCGATGACCCCGAGGATCGGCACGAGGCCGTGCTTGATCACGTTGAACTCGTCGCGCCGCACGCGCCAGAAGTAGCCGATGCACGCCAGGTTCACCAGGATGTAAATCCCGGCGAAGATCAGCCCGAGCATCGTGCCCAGGAAGACGTACACGTTGAGCCCGCCGAAGCTCCCGCCTCCCTCCGGGGTCGGGAACGGGTCGTTGGCGAGCACGAGACCGAGGACGACCGCGATGACGATCGCGGTCACGGCCTGGAAGTGGACCGCGTTGACCGGGGCGCGGGTCTCGGGGTGGACCGCCGCGAAGAAGCGCGGCAGGAGCCCAGCACGACCCATCGCGAAAAGGGACCGGGTCGAGGCCAGTGCCCCAGCGTTGGCATTTGCCAGCGAGCTGTTGAGGATCGCGAAGACGACCAGCAGGCCGCCGATACCGGGGAGCACCTGCTCGGCCATGAAGCCCCACGGATCGCCGTCGTGCGAGGTGTAGAACCCGGTCATCTGATCGGGCCCGAAGAAGACGGTCGCCGCGTAGTAGTTGAACACGTAGAAGAGGCCGACCAGGATCGCCGACCAGACAACCGCGCGCGGAATCGTGCGCCGCGGCTCCCTGGTCTCCTCCCCGAGCGGCGCCGCCGCCTCGAATCCGATGAAGGCGAGCAGGCAGAAGATCATGCCCTGGAAGGCGGGCTTCACTCCGTCCTCGCCTGGGACGAAGACGCTCAACGTGTTGTTCTCGGCGTTGACGACGAGGAGCGTGGAGATGAGGAGGAAGATCGCGATCTCGATGACGCCCAGCACCAGGCCGGCCCGGGTGGAGAGCCCCACACCTCGGTACGTCAGCCACCACACGACGAGGCCGCACAGGATCGCGAGCCCGATCCAGGCGAGCTGGATGTCGACGCCGAGATAGGACGACAGGAAGATGGCGCCGTAGAAGCCGAACCCGCCGAGCAGGAGCGGCATGACGAGCGGCTCGGCGAGCGCGAAGCTCCAGGCAACCAGCCACCCGAAGAAGGAGCCGAGTCCGCGGCCGACGTACGTGTACATGCCGCCGGCCGACGGAAGGTGCCGGGCCAGCTCGGCCATCGAAAAGGCCGTGAACAGGACCGCGATCATCGCGAAGAGCACGGCAAGCGGCGTGATGCCGCCGGCGAACGACGTCGCGGCTCCGATCGACAGGGCGGTCGCCACGGCCGGCGCCATGTGGGTGATGGACTGGAACAGCACCTCCGGGAGACCGATGGCGTCCCGATCGAGGCTGGGCGTGGGTGCCTCGTAGCTCGGCGCGGTCGCGCTCATGGGCAGGGTCCTCCTCCGTTTGGGCGTACGGCTTGGTCGAACCGGGGAATAGTAGGCAAGCACTCGCGCGCTGGGAAGGGTTACAGGCCGAATCGCATGAGGATCACAATGCCGCGATCGTCTTTCGCTCGTAGGTCAGGGGCTTGATCGGCCGGCCGGCGGCGCAGTCGGCGATCAGCTGCTGCAGGCGTCGATCCCGAGTGGACTTCTGCGTGGCAGACACCACCCACCACGTGGCCGCCCGTCGGTAGCTCGGCGTCTGCGCCTCCCACCACGTCCACGCTCGGTTCTCGGCACGCAGGCGCGCCGCGTACTCGGGAGGCAGGTCCGCGGGGTGGTTCTCGTACGAGTACGTGCCCGTCCGCTCCGGCGTGCGCGCCTCGAATGCGG
>JBDTWT010000183.1:0-3254 GCA_040006555.1 Chloroflexota bacterium | reverse complement strand
GCCGGAGCGAGATTCACGGTGATGCGACGCGAGGGGACCTCGAACCCGGAGTTGCGGAGCGCCGAGCGCACACGCTCGCGCGCCTCGAGCACCGCACTTCCCGCGAGCCCCACGATCGTGAGTCCCGGCAGCCCGAACGAGACATCGACCTCGACGCGGACCGGCACGCCGTCCACGCCGACGACGGAGGCGCTCAGGGCGGTGGCGAGCATCGGCGGAGCCTCGGGTCGGAGGCGAGAGCTTTTCGCGGGAAGTGCCGGCCGCCCGCCTGCTCGCCTCCCTACTACCAGCGGCGACCGGCGCAGCGAGGCTACGAGAGCGGTGCTTACCGGGGGGTTAGCGCGCTCTTACCAGGCTCGAACCGTCAGGCGCGGCCGGCCGGGACGGCGGCCGCCACGAGCACGGCGTCCAGCCCACGAGCGAAGCTCGTGATGCTCTGGCTCAGCGGACCGTCCGGACGGCTGGCCATGAAGGGCGCACCGGAGTTCAGTGCGGCGATGGCGCTGCGGTACTCGTTGATGATCTCGAAATCGATCTTGCGGCCGAGCGCCGACTCCGCGTTGGCGACGTTGATCCCGGTGAAGGCGTTCGCGCGGTTCAGCACCAGCTGCGTCTTCGCGCTCTCGTATCGCAGGGACTCCATCGTCTTGAGCACGGAGCGCACGTTCTTCAGGGAGGACAGGTCGGCGGTGACCACCAGGAATATGGCGTCGCACTCGTCGAACAGGTGCAGGTTGAAGTCGTCGAGCGTGCGGGCCATGTCGATCAGCGTGTAGTCGTACATCTGGCGCATGAGCGACAGGACGTTGCTGAGCGCGTTCGGATCATTGCGCTGGCGCTCGGCGACGATGTCGGCGGACTCCGGATTCGGCGGCGCGAGGAGCAGGTCGATACCGCTGGGGTGGCTGACGATGAGCTTTCGGAGCAGGTCGGCGTCCAAGTCGGGCTTGGTGACGGCATTGACGATCGACGCGGTGTCGAGGCCGAGATCCAGGAAGACCCGCATGTCGCCGAACTGGAGGTTCGCGTCGATGAGCGCGACCGATCGCTTGAGCCGCTGGCCCAGCGCGATGCCGGTGTTGATGACGACGGTCGTCGTGCCCACCCCACCCTTGGCGCCGTAGAAGCAGCAGATCTTCCCCATCGGCCCATCGCCGATGGCCGCGCGGGTGACGGGGGTGCCCCCACCGGAGCGTGAGAGGAGCGCCTTGATGCGGGCGATGAGCTCGAGCGGGTGGAACGGCTTGACGATGTCGTCGTCCGCGCCCGCTCGCAACCCCCGAACGCGCTGCTCCACGTCCGCCTCGGCGGTGAGCATGATGATCGGAACGCGCTGGCCGGTCTGCTCGCCCGCACGCACGAGGGCGGTCGCGGCATAGCCGTCCAGCTTGGGCATCGCCACGTCCATGAGGATCAGGTCGGGGGTGAGGGCGGCCGCCTTCTCCACCCCCTCCTCGCCATCGGAGGCGACGTGGACCTCGTACCCCTCCTGCTTCAGGGTCGCGAGCAGGATGCGCTGGACGTTCGGGTCGTCATCTACGACGAGAACCTTCGGGGCAGCCATGCAACGGACCTTCTGGGCGTGGTGGAGTCCGGCGAGTATAGACGCGGCCTCGAGGCTCTCGGCGCTCACGGGAACGCCGATTGGCGCCGAGCGTTAGCCCAGGTGACGCTCGAGGAAGGCGAGCACACGCTCCCGGTAGGCGGCCGGCTCCGCAAGGTACGCGTCTCCGTGCGCGGCGCCGTCCACCACCCACAGCTCCTTCGGCTCACCCGCCGCCTCGAACAGGGCGAGTCCCTGGCGCCAGCTGATGAGCCGATCCTCCCGCGTCGCGATCACCAGGAGCGCACGCGGCGCCAACCGCCGCACGGCGCGGATCGGGTCGCCGAGCCAGGACCGGGTCCGGAGCGCAACGCCCGCCACGATGACCCGCGCGCCGATGTTGGACAGCGGGTAGCCCACCTGGCGCATGCGGTTCGCGACCGGATGGTGCAGGTGCGCGAAGGGCGCATCGGCGACGACTGCCGCGACCGGGAGATCCGGGGCAGCGACGATCGCGGTCGAGGCCCCCATGCTCAGGCCGTACAGCGCGATCGGCCCCAGGCCGCGACTCTCCAGGAAGCGGACCGCGGCCGCGACGTCGCGGCGCTCGTGCGACCCGAGCGTCACCGAGCGCGAGTCAGACTCGCCGTGACCGCGAAAGTCGAACTGCAGGACGTGATGGCGCTCGTGCAGCCACGGCACCACCGCCGGGAGGCTCGCCAGCCGATGGCCGGTGAAGCCGTGGAGGACGATGACCGCGGTGCGCGTGTCGCGCTCCGAGGGGATCAGCCAGCCCGAGAGCGTGACGCCGTCATCGGTCGTGAACCGGACCGCCTCGTACTCGAGACCGATCTCCCCGGGCGTCGCGGGCCCGCCCGGCACGTCGGGGAGGAATGGGCGCACGTCCGGCCGCACGAGGAGCCGGGAGCCCCGCACCCCGACATAGAGGAGGTATGCGCCGGTGGCCGCGCCGAACGCGCGTCCCGCGGCTCGCAGGAAGGCCCGGATCATCCGCCGGCGGAGCCGCCCTCGCCCGCCCCACGCGTCTGGCGCATCACCGCGGTGATCGGCCGCGTGAGCTCGGAGAGCTCCATCGGCACGATCCACTTGGTGCTCTCGCCCGCGGCCAGCGCCTTGAGCGCGTCGAGATACTGCAGGGCCATCGTCTTCTCGTCGATGCCGCGCGCCGCGCCGAAGATGGTCTGCAGCGCGTTCGCGTAGCCCTCGGCCTTCAGGATCTGTGACTGACGGTCGCCCTCGGCGCGGAGGATGTTCGACTGCTTGTCACCTTCTGCGACGTTGATGGTCGCCTGCCGCGTGCCCTCAGACTCGGTGATGAGCGCGCGTCGGTTGCGCTCGGCACTCATCTGCCGGTTCATGGCGTCCTGGATGTCGCGCGGCGGCACGATCTCGCGGATCTCGACGTTCGTGATCTTCACGCCCCACCGCGCCGTCACCTCGTCGAGCTTGGCGCGCAGGACATTGTTGATCTGCTCCCGCTTTGCCAGCACGTCATCGAGCGGGATGTCGCCGATGACGGCGCGCAGCGTGGTGGCGGCCAGCGCCTGCGAGGCACCGGTGAAGTCGACCACCGCGGTGACGGTCACCTCGGGCTCGAAGACCTTGGAATAGACCAGGAAATCGATGCTGATCGGGGCGTTGTCCTTGGTGATGCAGGTCTGCTGCGGCACCTCCAGGAAGCGCTCGCGCA
>JBDTWT010000182.1:0-3287 GCA_040006555.1 Chloroflexota bacterium | reverse complement strand
ACCTCGACCACGCTGCGCTCGATGCGATGCTGGCGGCGATCGACGCCTCGCCGGCGCGCGGCGTGATCCTGTCGAACACCACCGTGGGGCGCGATGGGCTTCGGTCAGCCCCGCGGGCCGCGGACGGCGGCCTCTCCGGGCGCCCGCTGCTGCCCCGCATGCTCGCGACTCTCCCGCGCGCCCAACGGCTGGCCGGCCGCGTCACGATCGTGGCCTCGGGCGGCATCGGCTCAGGGAAAGACGCAACCGCGGCACTCGACGCCGGCGCCGACCTCGTCCAGCTGTGGACCGGGCTCGTCTACGCGGGGCCCGGGCTCATCGGCGAGTCCGTCAGGGCCACGCAGGGGCGAGCGCGCACGTAGGTACTGCTAGGATGGCGCGGTCTAGCCAAGGTGCGCGGGCAGGACGCGCCGCTCCGAAATCGGAGTGCTACACCTCATGACGACCATGGAAACCACGTCCGCAGCTGCGGCTGCCCGGAATCAGGCGGTGCCCTTCATCGGCACCGAGCTCCCGGGCCCGAAGGCCCGAGCGATGATCGCCCGCGACGAGGCGGTCGCCAGCCCCTCCCTCACCCGCGCCTACCCCCTCGTTGCCGAGTCCGGATCCGGCATGGTGGTCACGGACGTCGACGGGAACCGCTTCCTCGACTTCGCCGCCGGCATCGCGGTGTGCTCGACCGGCCACTCGCACCCGAAGGTGGTCGCTGCCATCAAGGAGCAGGCCGACCGCCTCATCCACATCGCGGCCACCGACTTCTATGAGCCGCGCTACCTCGAGTTCATGGAGCGCCTCGCGGCCATCGCGCCGTTCAAGGAGGCAGCCAGGGTCTTCCTCACCAACTCGGGCACCGAGGCGGTGGAGGGTGCGATCAAGCTCGCGCGCCATCACACCGGCCGCGCGGGGATCATCGCCTTCGAGGGCGGGTTTCACGGGCGGACCATGGGCGCGCTCTCGCTCACGAACTCGAAGATCAAGCAACGCGCCGGCTTCGGTCCATTGCTGCCGATGGTCCATCACGCTCCGTTCCCCCGCGTCCGGGCGTGGCGCGAGGGAACCGGCGGCGACGGGTCCGCTGAGCTCGAGGTCCTGAAGCGCACGATCCTCGGTCGCCTCATCGCGCCGCGGGACGTGGCGGCGATCGTCATCGAGCCGATCCAGGGTGAGGGCGGCTACTTCCCCGCTCCGCGAAGCTTCCTCGAGGGCCTGCGCCAGATCTGCGATGAGCACGGCATCCTGCTCATCGCGGACGAGATCCAGTCAGGCATGGGCCGCACCGGACGCTGGTGGGCGATCGAGCACGCGGGCGTCGAGCCGGACATCATCACCTCCGCCAAGGGAATCGCGTCGGGGATGCCGATCGGCGCGTTCATCGCCCGCGACTCCGTCTGGACCTGGCCGCCCGGCGCGCACGGCTCGACCTTCGCCGGCAACCCCGTCTGCGCCGCGGCCGGGCTCGCGACGCTGGACATCATCGAGTCCGAGGGGATGAAGAACGTCGCCGCCATGGGGCCGCGACTCCGGGAGGGCCTCGAGCGCGTCGCGCGCAACGTCGAGGCCGTCCGCGACATCCGCGGCGTTGGCCTGATGCTGGGCGTCGAGTTCGACAGCCACGAGACCGCGGAGGCGGTGCAGCTCGGGTCGTTCGAGCGGGGGCTCCTCGTCCTCGAGTGCGGGGAGTCGTCGCTGCGCTTCAGCCCGCCCCTGATCGTGGATGCGGAGGCGGTCGACACGGCGATTCGGATCTTCGGCGAGGCGATCGCCGCAAGCGAGAGCCCCAGGAAGGGCATCGCCGAAGTCGGCGGCTGAGGGCGTCCGCGTCCGCGGACGGGGAGGTTGCCGACGCGGCGCCTCCCTGCCAGCATGCGGTCCATGCGCCTGCCGTTCTTCCCGCTCCACACGGTGCTCTTCCCGCACCTGCCCTTGCCGCTTCACATCTTCGAGCCGCGCTACCGGGCGATGGCCCGCGACCTCATGGCCGATGACAGCCCCTACGGCGGGCGCTTCGTGGTGAGCATGATCACCGAGGGCAGGGAGGCCGGCGACGCCGACCCGCGCACGAGCCCGGTGGGCACGATCGCCGAGGTCCGGACCGCCGAGCTGCTCGCCGACGGGCGATGGGTGCTGTTGGCGGTCGGCCTGGCGCGAGCCTCCCTCGGCCGTCTCGATCGGACGGGCAAGTACGCCGTGGTCGAGGCGGAGCCGATGGAGGACACGGACGGTGACATCGACGCGAGCCTGCTTCCCGCGGTGCAGGCCGCGCTCGACGGCTACATGGAGACGGTGAAACGACTCGTCACCGCCACGGCGTCTGTGGGCCACGATTCCAAGGAGATCAGCGGCGTCGCTGCCTCGCTCGATGACGTTCTCAAGCCGATTCATCTCCCCGACGACCCATCGGCCGCCAGCTATGCGGTCGGCGGCGTGCTGCAGATCGAGCTCACCCGGAAGCAGCACCTCCTGGAGATCCCGGATGCGGCCGCTCGCCTCACCGCGGAGCTCGATCTCCTGCGACGCGAGTCCCGCCTCCTCGCGGAGGGCTCTCTGCCGCCGGTCCCCACTTCAGATCTCGGCTATCACCCCAACTAGGTCTCGCGGCTTCCAGATCGCCTCCACGCTCGTCGTGGCCGTGCTCGCGCTCGTCGGCTGCACGACCGTCTCGGTCGACCCCTCCCCGTCCGCCGCACCGAGCGTGAGCACTGCCGCGACCGCATCGGTGGCCCCGTCGGCGACTCCGACACTCACGGCCACCCCGACGCCACCGCCCGCGGCGGCAACGACGTACACGGTCGTCGGCGGGGACACCCTCTATTCCCTCGCGAGGCGGTTCGGCACGACGGTCCAGCAGCTCCAGGCATGGAACGCGGAGCGCTACCCGGCCCTGGCCCGCGACGCCGGCGTCCTCGAGGTCGGGTGGGTGCTCGTGGTGGCAGGGGAACCGGGCGTGACGCCGGCGCCGACGGCGAGTCCGACCGTCGCCCCCACGCCGCCGCCCACGGGGACCGGCTGCACCGCGGGAAATCGCGTGGCCGCGGGCAGCGCGCAGACGCTCGCCATCATCCCCAACGCCGGGCCGGGTGTGGCCCTGACGTTCGACATGGGCGGCCGAATGGACCCGGCGGTCGACATCATGAGCTTCCTCGTCGCCAACCGGGTGTGCGCGACCATCTTCGCCACGGGCGTGATGAGCGAAACGCCACAGGGCGAGCAGGTCCTCGCGATCATCCGCGACCACCCCGAGCTGTTCGAGATCGCGAACCACACCATGTACCACTGCGACCTGGTGC
>JBDTWT010000181.1:0-3302 GCA_040006555.1 Chloroflexota bacterium | reverse complement strand
ACGAGCGGAGGTACTGACCGATGGGCTTCGCCCGCTTCATCGGCTTCAGCGTCGTGCGCGCCTGGCAGGGGTTCTGGCGCAACGCGATGATGAGCCTCGCGGCCACGGCCACGGTGATCCTCATGCTCGTCCTGCTGGCGGCGCTCTTCATCGTGATCGCAGGGCTGAACTCGGGACTCGAGTTCGTGGAGTCCAAGGTCGGCGTCACCGCCGAGCTCCAGGACGGACTGTCCGATGCGCGGATCGAGACGCTCGTCGCCGAGGTGACGGCGCTCCCCGGCGTGGCCGGCGTCGACTACGTCTCCCCGGACGAGGCGTGGGCTCGCCTCGAGGCCGCGTTCGCCGAGCGCGGCGAGACGCTCGACACGGGCGGCGCGGCCATCCAGCTCCAGGCCACGCTCGAGATCGGGCTGGTTGAGCCCGACTTCGCGCGCGACGTGAGCCTTGCCCTGACCGAGAGCACGGCCGTGACGCGCATCACGACGCGCCAGCAGGAAGTCGACACGCTGATCGGGATCATCAACGTCATCCGGACCGTGGGTATCGGCGCCGTCGGGCTCGTGGGGCTGACGGTGCTCTTCATGATCATCAACACCATCCGCATCGCGGTGTACAGCCGCGCGGGCGAGATCGAGATCATGCGGCTCGTCGGCGCATCGGACTCGTTCATCCGCTGGCCGTTCATCCTCGAGGGGATCCTGTGCGGGTTGATCGGCGCCCTGGTGACGATCGCCCTCGTCGCCGCCGCGTGGGAGCCGATCCAGCCGGTGATGGTCGCGGTCTTCCAGATGCCCACCGCGGTCAGCCGCGAGTTCCTCGCC
Source organism: Chloroflexota bacterium (assembly GCA_040006555.1). Classification (GTDB taxonomy): domain Bacteria; phylum Chloroflexota; class Limnocylindria; order QHBO01; family QHBO01; genus JACDBZ01. The sequence goes on along the minus strand of JBDTWT010000181.1, from coordinate 2,481 downwards.
ACGCTGGCGCTGCTCCTGTTCGCGGTCGGGCTGGGCGTCGGCGCGATCGGCTCCTGGATCAGCGTCCGCTCGTACCTGGCCGGCGTGACCTGAGGGAGTTGCGCACCCGCGCGTAGCGGAAACGTAATCGGGCCATGATCGGCCTCTCACCTCGCGATCGCTAGACTTCGAGGCCGAAATGAACGAACAGCAGCCTGATTCGTCGCGGCCGGAGGCGGACGAGCGCCGCACCGGCGACGTGCTCGCCCGCGGGCGGGGCAGCGTCCCGTGGATCATCTCGCTCGCGCTCGCGGCGGTGGTCGGGGCGCTGCTGTTCGCCGGTGGCTACCTCGCGGCGGGCGGAGCCGGCGGGACCACCAGCTGCGCCGCCCCGGAGGCCGCGTTCGAGGCCTTCTGCGAGGCCTACGACCGGCTGCAGCGCGAGTACGTCGACGAGCTCGACCCGGAGAAGCTCGCCGAGGGTGCCATCGAGGGCATGTTCCAGTACGGCGTCGAGGATCCGTACTCGGGCTACATGCCGCCGGAGGAGTACCAGCGCGCGCTCGGCGGCCTGTCTGGGACGTTCAGCGGCATCGGCGTCGAGATGGCGATCCGCAACAGCGCGGATCCCGAGGACCTCGCCGCGTGCACCGAGTTCAGCGACACCTGCCAGCTGGTCGTGCTCGCCCCGCTCGCGGCGTCGCCCGCGGAGGCGGCCGGGATCCTCGCCGGCGACGTGATGCTGGCGGTCGACGGCGACCCGGTGAGCGGCTCGACGATGAACGACCAGATCGCGCGCATCCGCGGCGAGGCCGGCACGGATGTGACGCTCACCCTCCAGCGAGACGGCGGCGAGCCGTACGACGTCACCATCACCCGGGCCGAGATCACGCTGCAGGAGGTCGAGACCAGCCTCATCGACGGCCACATCGGCTACATCGGGCTCAACTCCTTCTCGGCGCCGGCGGCCGAGCAGTTCGCAGACGGGCTCCAGCAGCTTCTCGACGATGGCGCGGACCAGATCGTGTTCGACCTGCGCGACAACCCCGGCGGCTACATCGACGCCGCGCAGCAGATCGCCAGCCAGTTCATCGGCTCCGGCGTGATCTTCACCCAGGAGTCGGCCGGGGAGGACGTGCGCACCTACGAGTCGACCGGCGACGGTGTCGCCACCGACCCCGACCTGCCGGTCGTGGTGCTCATCAACGGCGGGTCCGCGTCAGCCTCAGAGATCGTCGCGGCCGCGCTGGACGAGGCGGACCGCGCCACGCTCGTCGGCGAGCCGAGCTTCGGCAAGAACACGGTGCAGGTCTGGAGCCGGCTCGAGAACGACGGAGGCGTGCGCATCACGATCAGCCGCTGGTTCACGCCCGGCCATCACAGCGTCGCCCCGGACGGCGTGCAGCCCGACATCGCCGCCGCACGCACCGCAGAGACGCCACCCGACGACGATCCTGTGCTCGACGCCGCGCTGGCCTACCTCGCCGACCAGCCGGTGGCGGACGAGCGGCCCAGTCCACGACCCTCCAGCTCGCCCGCGGCGCGCTTCCAGGAGCCACTGGTCGTGGGCATTGTCGGCGTCCGGGCCATCTGCTAGCATCCCGGGCAACGAAAGGAGGTGGTGTGCAGGTGAGTAGTTCCAAGCACGCCACCGCCGAGGCGGGGCGCTGAGCACAGCTTCGAGTGGTGTAGCGACGGAGGAGCCGGCCAATCGGCCGGCTCTTTCCATGTCCGCCACACTCCGCTAGACCGATACGAACCCTGGACCGATACGGCCATGCCTGACGAGACGATCGCCCTCAACCGACGCGCCCGCCATGACTACACCATCGAGGACACCCTCGAGGCGGGCATCGTGCTGACCGGCACGGAGATCAAGAGCGTACGGGCGCGCAAGGTGAACATCGCCGAGGCGTACGCGCGGGTGGACAAGGGCGAGATGTGGCTGATCGGCGCACACATCGCCGAGTACGCCCAGGGCAACCGCAACAACCACCCGCCGACGCGGACCCGCAAGCTGCTGCTTCACCGCGACCAGATCGCGGAGCTGACGGGGCTGCAGGCGGCGAAGGGGCTCACCATCGTCCCGCTGCGCCTCTACATCCGGAATGGCCGCGCCAAGCTCGAGCTCGGGATCGCCCGGGGCAAGAAGACGCACGACAAGCGCCGGACGATCGCCGAGCGGGACGTGCGGCGCCAGCTCGAGCGCGACACGAAGGAGCGAGTGAAGCTGTAGTCACACCTCCCGGTCGGCGGCATCTACCCCGCTAGAGCCCCACGTAACGTGCGGAGTTACACATCGGTCACGCGCGGGATAGAACGGGTGTTCACATCGGACAGGCGGTCTGGTACAATCGAAGCCTGGTTCGGTTCGTGGGGATGTCAGGTCTCGACAGGGCCCGTGAACTGGGAATCGCAGGTCGAGGATGCTCGCAGGCCTCGTAAATAAGCGGGCAATTGCTGTAACTGGCAACGATAGTTACGCCCTCGCTGCTTAGGCAG
>JBDTWT010000180.1:0-3327 GCA_040006555.1 Chloroflexota bacterium | reverse complement strand
GGCGAATACCGGCAGCTCGGCGGCATCCACCCGGTCAGCTTCTGGTAGGCGACGATCAGTCCCAGCCCGATTCTCTTCATCTTCCAATGCTCGCCCGCTGCAGCAGCGTGTCCAATGCCGCGCCCAGCTCGGCGAATGTCGCCTGACCGGCGGCCGGCCGCGCGATCAGGAGCAGATCCCAGCCGGGACCGATGGCCTCCAACCGCCGACGAAGGAGCTCCCGCAGCCGGCGGCGTATCCGGTTGCGATGTACCGACCCGCCAAGCGTCCGCGGCGTCGACAGGCCGACGCGCGACTCGTGCCGCTCGGTCCGCATCCAGCGCAGGACCAGCAACGGCGTGGAGCGCGAGCTGCCGTCACGGGCGATCGCCTCGAAGTCGGCCCGGCGCCGGAGCGTCGGCAGCAGGGGCATCGGGGAGGCGCCTCGCCGCTCAGACGGTCAGCCGCTTGCGCCCCTTGGCTCGGCGACGAGCGAGCACGCGACGACCACCCTTCGTAGCCATGCGAGCCATGAACCCGTGCTCGCGCTTCCGCGCGCGCTTCTTGGGCTGATACGTCCTCTTCGTCATGGCTGCGTGCCGTTCCTCGTTCAGCGCTTCGCGATGCGGGCCTCAGACACACGAAACGGCTGGCGTTCAGCCAGCCTTGCGTCCTCCGATATGAGTGGCCCGTCTCGCTCTGAAGGCCGATTCTACGGCCGGCCCGGAGGTGCGTCAAACCCCGTCGACGGCGCGACGGCGCCTCGCCCACGAGGGACCACGCGGATTCGTTGCTCCCCGGAATCAGCCGCTGCTATAGTGGCGCGACCCCCCGGCCGGACCGGTCCCAACGACGCCCTTCCTCGGCCCGGAGGCGCACTATCGGCCCGTAGGCTGCGCTCAGATCGGTTCGGAGACCCCCTAGATTGATGGACGCGAAGCAGGTGTGGCGCGCCACTCTCGGCGAGCTGCAGGTCTCCCTCTCCCCCGCCAACTTCGAGACCTGGCTCAAGGACACGCACCTCGTCGAGATCGACGACAACCGTTACCGGATCGCAGCGCCGAACGGCTTCGCACGAGACTGGCTCGACAACCGATACCGCCCACTCATCAGCCAGACGCTGGCGCGCGTGGTCGGCGGCTCGGTCCAGGTGGAGTTCGTCGTCGCCGATGCGACCGGCCCGGTGCCGGAGCAGGTCGACGAGGACGCGCAGGTCGCGATGCCTCCCCTCTCCGCCGGCGGCAACGCGCTCAACCTCAACAGCCGCTACACGTTCAGCAACTTCATCGTCGGCTCCGCCAACCGCCTGGCGCACGCGGCCGCGCTGAGCGTCGCGGAGCGGCCCGGGAACGCCTACAACCCGCTCTTCCTGTACGGCGGCGTCGGCCTGGGCAAGACGCACCTCATGCACGCCATCGGCAACGGCGTGGCGGCGAAGTTCCCTCGCAAGCGGATCCTGTACGCGACGAGCGAGAAGTTCACGAACGACTTCATCAACTCGATCCGCGAGCAGAAGATGGAGGACTTCCGCAACCGATACCGGCGCATCGACGTGCTGCTCATCGACGACATCCAGTTCATCGCCGAGCGCGAGCGCACGCAGGAGGAGTTCTTCCACACCTTCAACGCGATCCACGAGGCGGGGAAGCAGGTCGTCCTGTCGAGCGATCGGCCGCCGAAGGCGATCACCACCCTCGAGGATCGCCTGCGGAGCCGGTTCGAGTGGGGCCTCATCGCGGACCTCACCCCGCCGGACCTCGAGACCCGCATCGCCATCCTGCGCTCGAAGGCGGAGGACCAGCTGCACCTCATTCCGTCCGAGGTGATCGACTTCATCGCGCGGAAGGTCGTGAGCAACGTCCGCGAGCTTGAGGGCGCGCTGAACCGCGTGGTGGCCTACGCGTCGATGAGCGGCATGCCGGTCAACATCGAGCTCGCCTCGGCGGTGCTCAGCAACGTCATGTACAACCCGCGCAAGAAGTCGATCACCCCGCAGCGCATCGTGCGCGCGGTGGCCGACTACTACGGCGTGAACCTGGACCAGCTGCGCTCCTCGAAGCGCGACCGCGCCATCGTCGTGCCGCGCCAGATCGCCATGTTCCTGATCCGCGAGGAGACGGACATCAGCCTGCTGCGTATCGGCGCAGAGCTCGGGGGCCGCGATCACTCGACCGTCCTGCACGCCTGCGCCAAGATCAACCGGGAGCTCGCCGAGAATGACGAGATGCGGCGGGAGCTCAGCGCGGTCAGGGAGATGATCTACTCCGAGTGACCTCGTTCGCGGTTGCTCGTGGATAACTGCCCCGTTCTCGTGGATATCTGTGGCCCGTTGTGGAGAATCGGCACGTACTCTCCGCGAGGCCGGTAGGGTGTTTCCACCGGCGAGGCGGTTTTGTCCGCAGCCGGTGCTCGGCGGAAGGCGGACTGTCCACCGGACGGAGGCTCCTTATCCGCAGCGGGTGTCACGCTCGGGCACGAGGGCTCCGAGGAGAGTGGTCCACACCGTCAACACCCCTACTAGGGACGGCGACGGATCAGTATTCTTCTTGGTGAACCAATAGAGAGTCAGGGCGAGTCGTGGATATCGTGAGGTCGGGATGAACGTCTCGGTGATGCAGGAGAACCTGGCGCGCGGCCTTCAGACCGTGAGCCGCGCCGTCAGCACCCGGGCGACGTTGCCCGTGCTCGCCAACGTGCTCCTCAAGACCGAGGGATCGGGCCTCAAGCTGACCGCCACCAACCTCGAGATCGGCATCAACTGCTGGGTGCCCGGCAAGGTCGCCGAGGAGGGCGAGATCACCGTTCCGGCGCGCCTCCTCACCGACCTCGTGGCCTCGCTGCCGAACCAGCGCATCGACCTCGTCCTGTCGGCAAAGGACCGGACCCTCAAGCTCACCTGTGGCCACAACCGCTCGAGCATCAAGGGTATCGAGGCCGATGAGTTCCCGGTCGTGGCGGCCATCGGCGAGTCGCCCACCACGAGCGTCGACGCCAACCTGCTGCGCGAGGCGCTCGGGCAGGTGGTCTTCGCGGCCGCCTCCGACGAGAGCCGACCGATCCTGACCGGCGTGCTCACCAGGCTCAACGGCGACACGATGACGCTCGCGGCCGCGGACAACTACCGCATCGCGGTGCGCACGCTCAAGCTCGATCGGCCCGTGACGCCCGAGGTCACGATCGTCGTGCCCGGCCGCTCCTACGCGGAGCTCATCCGGGTCCTTCCCGATGGCGCGGCGCCGATCGAGATCACGGTGACGCCGAACAAGAGCCAGGTGCTCTTCCACGCCGAGGGCATCGACCTCGTCAGCCGCCTGATCGAGGGCCAGTTCCCGAACTACGAGCCGGTGA
>JBDTWT010000179.1:0-3438 GCA_040006555.1 Chloroflexota bacterium | reverse complement strand
GCCTCGGGCTGCTGCCGGTCTTCGCATACATCACGTTCCGCGTCGGCAAGGTGCGACGTGAGGTGAGCACGCTCACCCAGCGCTCGATGGCCGAGATGAGCGCCATCACGGAGGAGTCGCTCTCCGTCTCCGGCATCCTGCTGAGCAAGACGTTCGGGCAGCAGGAGGCGAGCATCGAGCGCTTCCGCGCGGAGTCGCAGCGGCTGGGCGACCTCCAGGTGCGCGGCCAGATGATCGGCCGGTGGTTCTTCGCCCTCATCGGCACCTTCTTCAGCATCATGCCGGCGTTCGTCTACCTGGTCGCGGGAACGCTCATCATCGGCGGCGACACCGGCGTGAGCATCGGCACCATCGTCGCCTTCACGACGCTTCAGTCGCGGCTGTTCTTCCCGTTGGGCCAGCTCCTGAACGTGCAGGTGGAGATCCAGGGGGCGCTCGCCCTCTTCGACCGCATCTTCGAGTACCTCGAGATGGACCACGAGATCACCGACGCCCCCGGTGCCGTGGCGCTCGAGCCGGCCACGATGCGCGGCGAGGTGCGGTTCGAGGGCGTGTCCTTCCGCTATCCGGTCGCGCCCGCTCAGCTCGAGATCGCGGACGAGCTGGCCCAGGCCGAGGCCGAGGGCCGCGCGGTCCCCACCGCGGTCCAGCCGTTCGGGCTGACCGACATCAGCTTCACCGCCGACCCCGGGCAGTTGGTCGCGCTCGTCGGGCCGTCGGGAGGCGGAAAGACGACCAGCACGTACCTGATCCCGCGGCTGTACGACGTGGACTCGGGCGCCGTGACGATCGCCGGCGTCGACGTGCGCGGCATCACCCTCGAGTCGCTGGGGAAGGTGATCGGCTTCGTCACCCAGGAGACGTACCTGTTCCACGACACGGTGCTCGCGAACCTGCGCTACGCGCGGCCCGACGCGACGATGGAGCAGATCGAGGAGGCAGCGCGCGCGGCCGCCATCCACGAGCGCATCGTCGAGCTGCCCGACGGATACGACACCGTCGTCGGGGAGCGTGGCTACAAGCTTTCGGGCGGCGAGAAGCAGCGCGTCGCGATCGCGCGCGTCCTGCTGAAGGACCCGCGGGTGCTCATCCTCGACGAGGCGACCTCCGCGCTCGACACCGTCAGCGAGCGGCTCATCCAGGCGGCGCTCCAGCGGCTGATGGAAGGCCGCACGACGATCGCGATCGCGCATCGGCTCTCGACGATCCTGCGTGCCGACCAGATCCTCGTCATGGCCCGCGGCCGCATCGTCGAGCGCGGCACCCACGACGAGCTCCTGCGGCAGGAGGGGCTGTACTCGCAGCTCTACCGCGAGCAGTTCGTGGCGAATGCGGCGGCCGGGTGAACGCAGCCGCGATCGACTGTTGCGACTATGCGGCGCGGGCAGATTGGCCTGCGGAGGTGTCGCGGCGACTGTTCGAGGAGGTCTCGCGCGTCGGCTTCGGCGAGCGGACCGTCCTGGAGGTGGGCTGTGGCTACGGTCGCACGCTGGCCGGCGCCCTGGTGGGCGGGGCACGAGCGGTGACCGGCGTGGAGCTGGATCCCGAGGCCGTCGTGCAGGCGGGTGAGCGGACAGCGCGTGCGGGCCACCGCGATCGCTGCACGCTGGTGGTCGGCGATGCCGCCATCATTCCGCTCGCGATGCACGACATCGTCATTCTCGATCGCGTGATCTGCTGCTACGACGACGCCGACGGGCTGGTGGACCGCTCCGTCAGGGCTGCCGGCATGGTCTACGCGTTCTCCGTCCCCGAGTCACGGGGCCTCCGCGGCGTGTGGAACCGGCTCGCCTACGGGCTTGAGGGAGCCTGGGATCGCCTCCGAGGACAGCCACGGAGCTGGCTGCACGACGTCGAGCGTATCCATCGACGCCTGGCGGCGGACGGGTTCACACGCGCTGTGTGGGGGCGTGAGGGCAAGTGGTATCTCGCCGTGTACCGGCGACTCCAAAACTGATCACGACTCACGACCATGCCCAGCTCTGGTAACCCGCCGAACCGCCTGATCGACCAGACGAGCCCGTACCTGCTCCAGCACGCGCACAACCCGGTGGACTGGTATCCATGGGGCTCGGAGGCGCTCGAGCGGTCGCGAGCGGAGGACCGGCCGATCTTCCTGTCGATCGGCTACTCGGCCTGCCACTGGTGTCACGTGATGGAGCGCGAGTCGTTCGAGAACCCCGAGATCGCGGCGCTCATGAACGAGCGCTTCGTGAGCATCAAGGTCGATCGCGAGGAGCGCCCGGACCTCGACGACGTCTACATGGCCGCGGTCCAGGCGATGACCGGGTCCGGCGGATGGCCGATGAGCGTCTTCCTCACCCCCGACCTACGTCCCTTCTTCGGCGGCACCTACTTCCCGCCCGAGGACCGGCACGGCATGCCCGGCTTCCCGCGCGTGCTGAGCTCCGTGGCCGATGCGTACCGGAACCGGCGGGCTGAGGTCGACCAGCAGGCGGGAATGCTCGCGGGGCACCTGCAGTCCCAACTCGCGGTCCCCGCCGGCGATCGTGACCCCGAGCGACGGCAGCTCGAGGCCGCCGTCGTGCGCCTTGCGGCATCGTTCGACGAGCGGCACGGTGGGTTCGGGGGTGCCCCGAAGTTCCCGGCGCCGACGACGCTCGAGTTCCTCCTGCGGGCCTGGAGGCGTTCGGCCGACCCCGCCACGCTGAGCATGGTCACGCGGACGCTCGACGCGATGGCCGACGGCGGCATCCACGACCAGCTGGCGGGCGGCTTCGCGCGCTACAGCACCGACGCGCACTGGCTCGTCCCGCACTTCGAGAAGATGCTCTACGACAACGCGCTCCTCGCTCACGCCTACCTCGAGGGCTACCGCGCGACGGGCGCCGAGCGCTACGCCGAGGTCGCACGATCGACTCTCGACTTCATGCTCGCCGAGCTTCTGACCGATGACGGCGGCTTTGCCTCCGCCCTCGACGCGGACAGCGAGGGCGTCGAGGGCCGCTTCTACGTCTGGCGCGCCGACGAGTTCGACTCCGTACTGGCCGATGCCGGCCTCGACGAGGTTGAGCGCCACGCGCTGGCCGCGTACTGGGGCGTGGTGCCGGACGGGAACTGGGAGGGCGTCAACGTCCTGCATCGAGCCGGGGCCGGCGAGATCTCCCCGGATCTCGTGGAACGGGGCCGAGCCGCGCTGCTGGCGGCGCGCGCGGCGCGCGTCCGGCCGGCACGCGACGACAAGCAGCTGGCCGCGTGGAACGGATTCGCGCTGCGCGCCCTCGCGCACGGTGCGCTCGTGCTTCGCGAGCCGCGCTACGCCGATGCCACCCGGCGCCTCGTCGAGTTCATCGAGCAGCGGCTCGCGCGCGACGACGACCGCCTGTGGCGGACGTCGCGAGGCGGCCGCTCGCACACCCCCGCCTTTGCCGAGGACTACTTCGCGGTCGCCGACGGCCTGCTGGTCGCCCACACGGC
>JBDTWT010000178.1:0-3478 GCA_040006555.1 Chloroflexota bacterium | reverse complement strand
ACACCGTGCCGCGAGGCTCTCGTTTGTCAACAACGTCTTCAAGCACCACACCTAGAGCGCGCCCGTCACCGGCTGAACTTGTCGCCAGGCGGCAGTAAGTACGAGGCAGACCCGACTGCCTGGTCGTCACTTGTCCTGCTGCGCAAACCTGGAGCAGGCCACGAGCCTTCCGGAGGCTTGAATCGGCTCATCTTCGTAGATGCTGCCGTCTTGCGATAAGCGAGCGGTAGCCGGTCCGTCAGGCCGAGGCGCCGCCCAGGATCCGCATGTAGAGCTCGGGGTCGACGTTTCCGCCACTGAGGATGATCACCCGCGGTCCCTCGACGGCGGGCACGCGCCCCGAGAGATGGGCGGCCATGCCGACCGCGCCGGAGGGCTCGACGACGAGGCGCGCGCGCACCGCGAGCTGCCGCATCGCATCCGCGATCTCGGCCTCGCTGACGGTCACGATGCGCTCCATGAAGGCGCGGAGGTGGACGAAGGGCAAGGGTCCGAGCGAGTTCGTGCGCAGGCCGTCGCACATGGTGCGGCCCGTCTGCTCCGCGCTCCACGTCACCAGCTCGCCGCGCTCGAGCGACTCCTTGGCGTCCGCGGCGAGCTCCGGCTCGACGCCGATGATGCGCGCGGTCGGCGCGAGCGCCTTCACCGCGGTCGCGACACCGGCGGACAGTCCGCCGCCGGACACCGGCACGAGCACGCTCGCGACGTCGGGAAGGTCCTCGACGATCTCGAGGCCACACGTCCCCTGGCCCGCGATGATCTCCGGGTCGTCGTAGGGCTCCACCATCACCAGGCCGTGCTGCTCCACGAGCCGGAGCGCCTTCTGGTGGCGCTCCTCTGAGTCCGGGCCGGTGAAGACGATCTGCGCGCCGTCGCGCATCACCCCGTCGATCTTCACCTTAGACGCGTCCTTCGGCATGCAGATCACCGCCCGGGTCCCGAGCAGCCGCGCGGCGCGCGCGACCGCCTGCGCGTGGTTGCCCGAGGAATAGGTCACGACGCCGCGGGCCCGTTCGAACTCGTTGAGCGTGGCGATCTTGTTGTAGGCGCCGCGCATCTTGAACGCGCCGACCGGCTGGAGCGACTCCGGCTTCAGCCACGTGGTGTCGTCCCAGCGCAGGAGCTGGGTTCGTGTCGCGACCCCGCGGATCCGGTCCGCCGCCTCGCGGATCCGATCGATGCCGACGAGCTCCCAGGTGACGGCCATCAATACGCCCGTGCCCAGGTCGCGATCTCGGTGCCCGGCTTGCCACAGTGCATGCAGACGCCACCCGGGTCCTCGGGCTCGATCGGCAGGAAGCGGATGGTGGCCTTGGTCAGCTCGGAGATCTCGGCCTCGCAGGTCGCGTCGCCGCACCATGCGCCGCGCCAGAACCCGCCGCGCTCCTCGACGCCCGCGGCGAACTCGTCGAAGCTCGTGATGTCGTGGGTGTTGGCCTCGCGGTAGGCGAGCGCATCGGCATAGAGGGCGTGCTGCACCGAAGCGAGACGGTCCCGCATGCCGGCCACGGCCGCCTCGATCGCGAGCTGGACCTTCTCGCCGCCCGTCCGCTCCGCCACGACGACCTGGCCGGCCGCCACGTCACGCGGGCCGAGCTCGATGCGCACGGGGACGCCCTTCAGCTCCCACTCGGCGAACTTGAACCCCGGCCGGTGTTGGTCGCGGTCGTCGAGCCGGACGCGGATGTCCTGCGCGGCGAGGTCGGAGCGGATGCGCTCCGCGATCCCCACCACGGGGCCGCGCTCCTCGTCCGAACGGTAGATCGGCACGATCACCACCTGGATCGGCGCGACCGCCGGCGGCAGGCGCAGCCCGGCGTCGTCGCCGTGGGCCATGACCGTGGCGCCCACCATCCGCGACGAGAAGCCCCAGGACGTCGCCCACGCGTACTCCTGCTGTCCATCGGCATTCAGGAAGGTCACGTCGTACGCCTTCGCGAAGTTCTGCCCCAGGAAGTGGCTGGTCCCGCACTGGAGCGCCCTCGCGTCGCGCATGAGACCCTCGATCGGGTAGGTCTCGACCGCGCCTGGGAACCGCTCGGCGGCGGACTTGCGGCCCTTGAAGACGGGGATGGCGAGCACGTCCTCGGCCACCTCGCGGTACACCTCCAGCATGCGGAGCGCCTCCTCCTGCGCCTCGGCGCTGGTCGCGTGCGCGGTGTGGCCCTCCTGCCACAGGAACTCGCTGGTGCGGAGAAAGAGCCGCGTCCGCATCTCCCAGCGCACGACGTTGCCCCACTGGTTGTAGAGCAGCGGCATGTCGCGGTAGCTCTGGATCCAGCGCTTGTAGGTGTGCCAGATCACCGTCTCGGACGTGGGACGGATGGCGAGCGGCTCCTCGAGCTTCTCGCCGCCACCGTGCGTCACCACCGCGACCTGCGGCGCGAAGCCCTCGACGTGGTCGGCCTCGCGCTCGAGCAGGCTCATCGGGATCAGCAGCGGGAAATACACGTTCTCGTGCCCGGTGGCCTTGAAGCGGTCGTCCAGCGCACGCTGGGTGTGCTCCCAGATCGCGTAGCCGTGTGGCCGCATGATCATCGAGCCACGCGCCGGGCCGTGCTCGGCGAGCTCCGCACGCTTGACGACCTCGACGTACCAGGCCGGGAAATCGTCAGCCTGGGTGGGGAGGCGGTTCGTGCTCATGAAGGACCGATGCTAGCGGGTCGCCTGCCGCTCGGCGATGATGCCGCCGATGATCTTCCTCGCCCCCGGAGCCTCAGGCAGCGTCGAGGCGCTGCGTCCGCAGCTCGATGGCCTCGCGAGCCGCGGGATGGCCGCGCAGGCGGTCGCCCTGCCGAAGGGCAAGGCTGAGCGGGCGGTCCCGGTCTACCGGGCGGCGCTCGGCGACGTGGCTCCGTCGCAGGCGGTCATCGGTGGCCATTCCTACGGTGGACGAGTGGCGTCGCTGCTCGCCGCGGAGGTCGAGGTCGCCGGCCTGCTGCTGCTGTCGTACCCGCTCCACGCACCCGGCCGCCACGAGACCTGGGACGTGCGAACCGAGCACTGGACGCGCATCGAGTGCCCGGTGCTCCTGCTCTCCGGCGAGTCGGACCCGTTCGCGAGCATCGAGCTCCTGCGCAAGGCAGTCCGGCGGCTGCGGTCCGCCGAGCTCGTCACGTATCCGCGGGTCGGCCACGGCGTCGGTCCTGTGCTCGACGACGCGCTCGACCGCATCGCGGAGTTCGTGCGTCGCGTCCAGCCGGGCTGACCGTCCGCGCTCACCATTGCCAGGATGTGCCGATGGCTTGGCCGATCCTTCGCAGCACGCTTCGCCGCCTCACCGACGGACTACAGGTTCCCGCGCTTGGCCTGTTCCGCCTCGATGGCCTCGAACAGCGCCTTGAAGTTGCCCACACCGAAGCCGCGCGATCCGTGGCGCTCGATGATTTCGAAGAAGAACGTGGGGCGGTCCTGCACGGGCTTGGTGAAGATCTGGAGCAGGTAGCCCTCCTCGTCGCGATCGGCCTCGATGCCGAGC
>JBDTWT010000177.1:0-3538 GCA_040006555.1 Chloroflexota bacterium | reverse complement strand
CCCCGATCCTGGCGCGCCACTACGGGTCGCCGCCCCGCTCCCCGAGCCCGCACGCGCTCGACGCGCCAGGGGTTGATCAGCGGCCCTCGCGTGCGAGCACGGCGGGCACCGTGCGCAGGAGGATCTTCAGGTCCAGCCAGATCGACCAGCCGTCGATGTAGACGAGGTCTCGCTCGACCCAGCGGTCGAAGTCGGCGTCGTGGCGCGCCTCGACCTGCCACAGGCCGGTGACGCCCGGCTTCATGCTCAGGCGGCGGCGATGCCAGATGTCGTACTCGACGACCTCGCCCGGCAGCGGTGGTCGCGGCCCGACGAGGCTCATGGAGCCATTCAGGACGTTCCAGAGCTGCGGCAGCTCGTCGATGGAGGTCTTCCGCAGCCACCGGCCCACCGGAGTGATGCGCGGATCGTTGGTCGCCTTGAACGTCACCCGATCGCGCTCGTTGAGGTGGCGCACCTCGTCCAGCTGCTCCTCGGCGCCGCGAACCATCGTGCGGAACTTGTTGATCGTGAAGGGCCGGCCGTGGAGGCCGATGCGGGTCTGGCGGAACAGCGCGGGCGAACCCTCACGCAGGAGGAGCACGAGTCCGGTGATCGCCAGCAGTGGGCTGAGGACGATGAGGCCGGTGACCGCCCCGACGATGTCGATGAGCCGCTTGACGATGAGCCCCACCTCCCGATGCCCGTCATGGACGAGCGACCTGATGAGGAATCCCTCGAACTCCTCGCGATGGGCGTTGGGCAGGAGGTCTTCGACAGGGTCGAGCGGGATGCGCACCGTCTTCCCCTCGCCGGCGGCGAGGCCCGCGATCGGCTCGAGGTAGTGCGCCGCGGTCGGCGGCAGGCACACCGCAACCTCGTCGATGATCCGCGAGTGGAAGATACGCTCGATCTCGTCCACGCCTCCGAGGATCGGCCGGGAGACGAGGCGCACCTCACCGGGGATCGAGAGGTGACCGATGACCCGCATGCCGAGACCCGGGTGGCTCTCCACGCGATCGGCGAAGCCCTGTGCCAGCGTCCCCGTCCCCGCGACGATCATGTACCGGGTGTCGTAGCCCTGTCGTCGTACGGCGGCGAACCACCAGCGAAGCACGGCCCGCCCGGTGAGCGCCACGAGCGGCTGCGAGATGAACAGGAGCGCCAGGAAGAGCCGGCTCACATCCTCGAGCTTGAGGACGAACAGGGTGGACAGCGTGACGGCCAGCACGAGCAGGGTTGCCTTGGCGATGTCCTTGGCCTCGGTCAGCAGCCGCCAGCGGGCGCGCAGTGCGTAGAGGCCCAGGTACCAGAGCGCCCCCACCCACAGGAGGGCGAAGAATGCGGCGGCCACGCGGATGTCGATGCCGATGCCGCTCTGGAGCCAGAGATCCGCCAAGCGGCCGTCGCTGCCGAACCGGACGAATGAAGCGAGCAGGAACACGAGGACGGCGCTCACGGCGTCGACCGTCATCAGGGCGACGCGGAGGGCCATGAGGTGCCGTCGAATCATGTTTCGGGTTGGGCCCTCGCCATCGGTTCGGGCGGAGTCGGTCCGCCGCGGTCAAGGCGCACTTTACGCGAGAGACGCGCCATCCGGCAACGTCGTTGGCTTGCTTCCGGACGTCGCCGGCTAGGGCAGGGAGCCGACGTAGACCATGTAGAGCACCGGGCTCACGGATCCGTCGGAGTCCGGCCAGTTCGACTCGATCACCCGATTGCCCGTGACGAACAGCTGGATGTACTCGCCCCGCTGGAAGCACTCGACGCTGCCGGTGTGGTTCAGGAGCGCCTGGTGGCCGTCCTCGTCCGAGAGGTAGTCGGCAGCCACGAACTCGTCCGGGTCGCCGTTCTTCCTGATCTCGATGATGAAGTCGGGCGACTCCGGATTCCCACCTTCTGGCGTTCCTGCGAGGTTGTAGTCCGAGCCCAGCACGGTGATCTGCGCCTGGACGAAGTAGCAGCCCGTCACCGCGACGGTCAGGCGATCGGGCCTGTCCTCGTTGAAGAAGTCTCCGCCTGACTCGAACTCGACGACGTTGAAGGTCAAGGGCTCGGACCGATCCGTGTGGAGGCGCGACTCGTCGTAGCTGACCTTCGCGCCAATGATCCCGTTCGGTCTGAGAAGGGCCACCGCGGCGACCGCGGCGATCGCGACTGCGAGCCCGACGAGCACGACGCCCGCCACCATGGTCTCGCGAGGGGTCGGTTTCAGATCGGCCACGTGAAGCTGCCTCCGTGGGGAGCGTTGCAGCCCCTCGGGAGGCTGCAAGTCCGGAACTATCGGGAGACTATACGCAGCGTGTCTCGGCGCACATCGATGCGGAGAGTCTCGGAAGCGCGGCGCTAGACTCGGCCTCACCCATGGCGCGCATCCTCGTCGTCGAACCGGTCGCGCAACCGGGACTCGACCTGCTCTCCGGCGCACACGACACCGAGCTCGGGCTGGGGCTGGGTCGCGACGAGCTGCTCGGCCTGCTCGCGCAGGGCGGTGGCTGGGACGCGCTCGTCGTCCGCTCGCAGACCAGGGTCGACGCCGAGCTCCTCGCAGCGGCTGCCCCGCGCCTGAGCGTGGTGGGGGTCGCGAGCGTGGGGATCGACCGGATCGACGTCGAGGCCGCGACGCGGGCCGGGGTGATGATCGTCAACGCACCCACCGGGAACACGATCGCGGCGGCCGAGCACACGCTGGCGATGATGCTCGCGCTCCTGCGGCAGCTGCCGGCGGCGAACGCATCGATGCAGGCGGGGGAGTGGGAGCGGTCGCGCTACACCGGAAGGGAGCTGCGAGGCAAGACGCTCGGGATCATCGGCCTCGGAAAGATCGGCAAGGCGGTCGCCCGCAGGGCCATCGGCTTCGAGATGCGGATCCTGGCGAGCGACCCGTACCTGACCGAGGAGCAGGCATCGGAAGTGGGCGCGCGGCTGGTCGGGATGGCGGAGCTGCTGCATCGGTCCGACGTCATCACGGTCCACACCCCGCTCACGGCCCAGACGCGCGGCCTGCTTGGCAGCGCGCAGCTGGAGGCGACCAAGCCGGGCGCGTTCGTCCTCAACGTGGCCCGCGGAGGGATCGTCGACGAGGGGGCATTGGCCGATGCGCTCCGCTCCGGCCAGCTTGCCGGAGCCGCGGTCGACGTCTTCGCGGTGGAGCCGATGACCGCCGACAACCCGCTGCGCGGTGCCCCGAACGTCGTGCTGACTCCGCACCTTGGCGCCTCCACCGCCGAGGCACAGGATCGGGTCGGGCTGGAGATGGCCGAGCAGGTGCTCATGGCCCTCTCCGGCGTCACGCCGCCCTACGCGGTCAATGCGCCGTCCGTCGGCGCCGACACCGCGCCCCGCCTCCGCCCGTACGTCGAGCTCGGGCGGCGGCTCGCCATCCTGGCGCGACAGCTCGCCCCGGGGGCGTTCGATGCGCTCTCGCTCACGTACGCGGGCGAGATCGCGGCGATGGAATGCGCGCCGATCCGAACGGCGGCCCTGGCCGGCCTGCTCGAGGCGGTCACCGACCAGCGGGTCAACGCGGTGAACGCCGATCTCGTCGCCCGCGAGCGCG
>JBDTWT010000176.1:0-3651 GCA_040006555.1 Chloroflexota bacterium | reverse complement strand
CACGAGCCGCCAGTCAAGCGCGAGGTCGAAGCTGCGACGGCGTCCGTCGAAGTACTCCTCGAGCTCGCGGCGAACCTCGTCGGTCCGCTCTGGCGCCTCGAGCACGCGTGGAGAGATCCGATCGGCGGCCTCCTGGAGCGTGGCCTCCAGCGGCTCGTCCTGGTAGCTGACGCGGAGCAGCCCCGCCGGCGTCACGAGCACGGTCAACGGCCCGAGCGGCGAGTCCATGCCGGCGTATGCGACGTCGAGCAGCCCGTCGCGCTCCGCGCGGAGGCGGAGGTGTGCTGTGACCTCGTCCAGGCGCGGCGTGCGCCCGGGCGGCGAGGCGAGGCGGCGCTCGAGCTCGCTCATCGGTCCACGTCCCTTCGCAGCCGGCGCAGGCCGGCCGTCACGTTCTGCCTCGCCGCTTCCTCGGTGATCGCCATTCGCTCCCCGATCTCCCGGTACGCCAGGTCGAGCACGAAGCGATGCACGACCGCCGCGCGCTGCTTTGGCGGAAGCTCCCGCACCGCGAGCCACAGCGCCTCATCGGCCGGCTCGTGGGCCGCGACGGGTGGATCCACGCCCTCGAGCCCGTCCGCGCGCTGGCGCTTCCAGCGCCTGGCCGCGTCCGTCGCCTTGCGCTGCGCGATCGTGTACAGCCACGCCCGCAGGTTCGAGGCGTCTCGCAACCGCGGATAGGCGCGGAGCGCGGAGATGAACGTCTCCTGCAGGCAGTCGTCGGCCTCGGTCGGGCCCACGCTCGCGGCCAGGAACCGACGGAGCTCGACGGCGTGCGCGTCGATCAGCGCCTGGAACGGCGGCAGTCGCACACGGACCAGAACGCCCCGACCACCGGTTTCGTGAGGTGTCACGCCCCCGCTGCGCGATGAAGCAGCTCCTCGTAGATGGCGGGCTCATCGGCGTCGATCACCGGGAAGCCGATTCCGTGGTCGCCCTCCCAGTGGAACGTGATCCCCGGGTTGTGCGCATCGGTCCCGTCGGGCAGGAAGAGGTGGGGCGAGCCGCGAACGCCGTCACGCCCCGCGGTCCGCCAGTCGTCGAGGATGGTTCGCCGCGCCCGCCCGCTGTCAAGCGCGTCCGCGAGCGCCGCCACCCGCACTCCGTCGCAGCCGCTCGCCACCTCGAGGATCACGTGCCGCAGGCTGATGCAGCGGCTCTCGCCGAAGAAGGCGGCGCGGAGCGCGCGGTCAAGCTCCTCGGAGGCCGCGAGCGACTGCTCCTTGGCCGCCTGCACGGCCTCCATGGGCAGCAGCGTCGTGACCGGCCAGTCGGTGAGCGGCGCCTGCCAGACCTGCCAGCCGGCCCTCGGCGCGAGTGGTCCGCAGGCCGGGATCTCCGCGACGATCGTCCGGTACGGCGTCGGCTCGTTGTTGAAGAGCTCGAGCGGAAAGACGCGATGATCGAATCGGACGCGGTCCTCCAGCCCGAGCCGCCGGCGCGCGTCCCACAGGCGCCAGACCGCGACATGCGACCACGGGCAGTGCAGGTCGGACCAGACCGCGATCGTTCCGGGCGCGACCTCCATCGGTCAGTCGAGGGTGAAGTAGTCGCCGCCGCTGTAGCGGCCGGTGTGCTCCTTGCGAATCTGCATGAGCACGTCGTTGAGCAGGCTCGAGGCACCGAAGCGGAACCTGTCCGGGGTCATCCACGCGGGGCCGAGCGTCTCGTACAGCACGACGAGATACGAGATCGCCTCCTTGGCGGTGCGGATGCCACCCGCCGACTTCATGCCGACGGCGCGTCCGGTCTGCCCGTGGAAGTCGCGGATCGCCTCCATCATCACCAGGGAGCCCGGCAGGGTGGATGCCGGATTGACCTTCCCGGTGGAGGTCTTGATGAAGTCGGCGCCCGCCGCCATCGCCAGGACCGAAGCGCGCCGCACGTTGTCGTAGGTCTCGAGCTCGCCCGTCTCGAGGATGACCTTGAGGTGCGCCTCGCCGCACGCCTCCTTGACCGCGACGATCTCGTCGTACACCGTCTCGTAGTCTCCCGCCAGGAAGGCGCCGCGGTCGATCACCATGTCGATCTCGTCGGCGCCCATCTCGATCGCGGACCGCACGTCGAGGAGCTTCACCTCCACGGGCGCCGCCCCCGAGGGAAAGTACGTCGCGACCGATGCGACCTTCACGCCCGACCCGCGGAGCGCGTCCACGGCGGTGGGAACCATGTTCGGATACACGCAGAGGGCCGCCACGCTCGGGATGGATGGGTCCGTCGGGTCGGGACGTCGGGCCTTGCCGGCAAGGGCGCGCACCTTGCCCGGCGTGTCCTTCCCCTCGAGCGTCGTCAGGTCCATCATCCGGATGGCGAGGTCGAGGGCCCAGAGCTTGGCGTCGCGCTTGATCGAGCGCTTGGCGAGCGAGGCCGCGCGTTCCTCGACGCCCACGGCGTCGACCGCCCACACTCGCCCCAGGAGCGATCCGAGCGCCCGGTGACGCCCGGTCGTGAGATCGCGCCGTCCGTCGCGTCGGGCCGGAGTCGTGGTGGTCATCGGCCGGTCATTGTAGCCGTGGGTCGTGCTGCTACCCTCGCGGGGCGATGATCGATGCGTCGATCGTGTACTGCCTCACGCGAGACCGGGAGCTCGCCGCGGCGATCGATGACGGAATGGCGGACGGCGCGGAGGTGCTCGTGGCGGCCGAGGCCGGAGGGGGCGTCACGCTCCTGCCCGCCGAGCGGGGAGCATGCGTCCGAGACGTCATCGGCCTCGCGCGCGGATGACCATCGACGCGGACCACCTCGCCAGCCACACCCAGGATGGCGTCTGCCACCTCCAGACGACCGGGCGGGTGAGCGGCCGGCCGCGCACGATCGAGATCTGGTTCGCCCTGGACGGCACCCGGGTCTACCTGCTGGCCGGCGGACGAGATGGAGCCCACTGGGTGCGCAACCTCCGGGCGGACCCCTCCGTGCGCGTGCGCATCGGCGGACGGACGCTCGATGGTCTCGCCCGCGAGATCGAAGGCGACCCTGCCGAGCCGCTCGCACGACACCTGCTCGCCGCGAAGTATCAGGGCTGGCGCGAGGGCGAACCGCTGAGCCGATGGGCGGCCGGGTCTCTCCCGGTGGAGATCGAGCTCGGCAGTGCGCCGGCCCGCGAGGGCGGCCAATAGCGGAAGAGCACGGACCACCGCACGCGGCCGGCGGCCACGGGCCCGAACTCGCGCGCATCGGTGCTGCCGGCCGGATTGTCACCCAGGAGCGTCACCCCGTCGCCGTCCACGGCCGCGACGCGCTTGATCAGCTCGCGGTCCGGGCGCCGCGGATCTCGAATGACCACCACCTCCCCGACACGCGGGGCGCTGCGTCGGCGACGGACGATGAGCCGGTCCCCCGGAAGCAGTGCGGGTGCCATGGACCGGCCACGAACGGCGACCGCGTCCAGGAGGTGGGTCGCGAGGGTGAACCCGGCGGCGCCGGCGGCCACCGCGACGAGCCGTGCGAGCATGCCCGCTGCCATGCGCCGCCTACGAGGGGCGGCCGCTGACGCGCGTCTTCTCCAGGCCGCCGGTCGCCTTCCACATGCCGTCGATCGTGTCGATCATCGACAGGAGCTCCTTCGCGGCAGCCACGTCGAGCGACTGCTTGACCTTGGAGGCCTGCTTCGTCGCCTTCCAGAACGTCTCGTGCAGGTCCGGGTACTTCTCG
>JBDTWT010000175.1:0-3698 GCA_040006555.1 Chloroflexota bacterium | reverse complement strand
GCCTGCCCGGCGCTCGGTCCGGGCTCCTGGTTCTGAGCGCACGCACCGAGGACGAGAGCCGCGGCGAACAGGAGTGCAGGTGCCTTCGACGCAGCGCGCCTCATCGGTTTCCTCTGACGGCCGGATCAATGGGCGGTGGAACGCTACTACGTGGAGTGCATACCGCGCCGCGATGCATGCCGCGTCCGCCATTGCGGTGGTGCCTGGCGGCAATGGCGGACGGCCGCGGCCGCCCCTCAGGCTCCCGCGGTCGGGTCCTCGATGGACGCCGGAGGCCTGCCGCCGCCTCCCGTTCGATCGTTGCCGTCGTGTGCCGCCGCGCCGACGGTCGTGAGCACACGGCGGCCATCGGCGGTCACGGCCTCCTCGATCGGGACACCGAATGCGCGCCGTGCGAGCTCGGGGTCGATCGCCCGGCTGGCGCTCCCCGCGGGGAGCAGCCGCCCCCCGTCGAGCAGCAGGCAACGGTCGGCGTGGGCGGCGGCCAGGTTGAGGTCGTGGAGCACGGCGACGACCGCAAGCTCGCGGGCATGTCCGAGCCGCTCGAGGGTCCGCACGAGCGCCAGCTGATGCGCGAGGTCGAGATGGAGCGTCGGCTCGTCGAGCAGCAGCAGCGCGGGCTCCTGCGCAAGGGCCATCGCCACGAGCACCCGCTGACGTTCGCCACCGGACAGCTCGGTCACCGGCCGCGAAGCGAGGTCGGCGGCGTCCGCATCCCGCAGGGCACCCTCCACCGCACGCTCGTCCTCGGGCCCCGAGCCGAAGGCCGCGCGCGCGTGGGGAATGCGCCCCATGGCGACGACCTCCGCGACGGTGAACCCCACCGGCAGCTCCAGCGATTGCGGCAGCACCGCAACGCGGCGGGCGATGTCGGCTCGCGACCAGCGCTCGACGGGACGCCCGAACAGGTGCACGGTCCCGGACGCCGCCCGCAGGGTCCCCGCCAGCACTCGGAGGAGCGTCGTCTTGCCGCTGCCGTTGGGACCGAGCACGGCAACCAGCTCTCCCGCGCTGACGCGCAGGTCGACGCGGTGGAGCACCGGGCGGTGCCCGTCGCTGCTTCGGTAGCCCGCCGAGACCCCGGCGAGCTCGGCGACGACCTGCGAGCTCACGGTCGCCCCCGCAGAGCGAGGGATCGACGCAGCAGCCACAGGAAGAAGGGAGCGCCGAGCAGCGCGGTCACGACGCCGACGGGGATTCCACCTGCCAGCCGCGCCCCGAGGTCGGCGAGCACGAGCAGGACTGCCCCATAGACCATGCTCGCCGGCAGCAGGAGCCGATGGTCGGGCCCGAACGCGAGCCGGAGGAGATGCGGCACGACCAGGCCGACGAAGCCGATGGTCCCCGAGATCGCCACCCCGGCGGACGTCGCGAGCGCCGCGAGCCCGGTGAGGATCCGCTTCTCGCGCTCGACGTCCACGCCCAGATGCACCGCCTGCTCCTCGCCGAGCAGCAGCGCGTTCAACCGCCGCCACCGCAGGAGGAGAAGCGCGAAGCTCCCGACGATGAGCGGCGCTGCGAACGCGAGGCGTGGCCAGGAGGCGCCGCTGAGCGAGCCGAGGAGCCAGGTGACGACCGCCGCCAGCCGCTCGCCCGAGACGAACATGAGCAGCGCGACGCCTGCCGACAGCAACGAGGAGACTGCGTACCCCGCGAGCAGCAGGGTGACCACGGGCGTGCCGCCCTGGGCCCTCGCGACGGTGAAGACCACGATCACCGCCAGCAGGCCTCCCGCGAACGCGAAGACCTGCACCACCCCCAGGCCGAGCCAACCCACCCCGAGGATCGGGAGCAGCCCGGGGACGAACAGGGCGGCGACCGCGCCGAGGGAGGCCCCCGCGGCCGTGCCGATGATGTACGGATCGGCCATCGGGTTGCGCAGGAGCGCCTGGAAGACGGTGCCGGCGCACGCGAGGCCGGCACCGACGAGCATGCCGCCCGCAATCCGCGGCAATCGGAGCTCCCACACGATCGTCTCGGAGGCCGGCGGCCAGCTCGGCGACCCGAGCCCGAAGAGGCGATGCAGAACGATCGCGGCGGCGTCCGAGGGTCCGACGCCGCTCGTCCCGACGGCAACCGACACGAGCGCGATGGCTGTGAGCAGGAGGACGCCGCCGCCGAGCACCGCCGTCGAGCGCCCGATCGAGGGGCCGAGCGCGATGGGTCGGGCGGCGGCGGCGGCTCGCATGGAGGGCGGTCAGTCGAACCGGTCGGGATGGATGGCGCGCGCGAGGGCCTCGAGCCCATCCACGATGCGGGGGCCGGGGCGGGTCGTGACGATGTCATCCAGGTACGGGACGACGTTGCCGTCGCGAACCGCGGTCAGCCCGTCCCAGCCCGGGCGAGCGCGGACGACCTCGAGGGCAGCCACGGGTGTGGCGATGCTCGGGTCGTACGACGCGGTGCCGAGAAGGATCAGCTCCGGATCGGCCGCGATGAGCTCTTCGGCCTCCATCACGCCTTCCGCATCACCGGTGACGGGATCCGCGCCGGCGAACTCGAGGAGCGAGGCGAGGAAGGACCCCTCGCCGGCGGTGTACGTGACCCCCTCAGAGTGGAAGACCTCGTACAGGGTGCGGGGCGTCTCCGCGCCGCGCACGGCATCCTCGACGGCCAGAACGCGCTGCCGCAGGCCCTCGACGAGGAGGTCCGCCTCGGCGCGGCGGTCGAGCGCTGCCGCAACGAGCTCGATGTCGCCGTAGACCTCATCCAGCGACTCGGGGTAGAGCACGAGGATTGGGATCCCGAGCTCGTCGATCTGCTCGATGACGCTGGACGGCGTGAGCTCGTTGCCGGCCGCGAGGACCAGGTCCGGCTCCGCGGCCACGAGCCGCTCGAGGTCGACATGCGTCTGGACCACGATCTTCGGCACCTCAGCCACCTCGGCCGGGTAGTCGTCGAAGTCGGTCACACCGACGAGGCGATCGCATGCGTCCAGCGCGCAGACGATCTCGGTGTTCGACGGCGCGAGACTGACGATGCGCATCGGCGAGGTTTCGAAGCTGACCTCACGCCCGGTGTCGTCGGTCAGGGTGAGCGGGAAGGCGGCCGCCGATGGAGCGGCGGATGCCGATGTGGCCGAGCCCGTCGGCGCGGCGACGGGCGGCGTCGCCTGCGCGGACGCACAGGCGTTCAGGGCAAGCAGGACGGCGAGAAGCCAGGCGTGGGCTGAGAGGGATGCGGGGCGACGACGAGTACCCATGAGATGCCATTCCCTTTCACACGAGGGTGGTGACATCGCGATCGGGCTGGTCGACCTGGCTTCCGCGCCGGCGAGGCGCGGTTACAGTAGCGGGACTGCGCCGGCATTCCACCGGCTTCGCCATTTATCCGTCCGCCTTTCGGGAACGGCACCCATCGCAGCGTCTTGAATTGGACGGACCGATGCTAGCACGGGCATCGCGCGCGCTGACCGCCTACCCGGGAAATGACCTCGCAACGGACGCCGGAGCCCTGGCCGCCACCGGGTCTCGCTCGATCTCGTCGACCCGGTAGCACGCGACAAAGTGGTCCTCGCCGCGCATCTCGAGCGGTGGGTGCGGATTGGTCGCGCAGACCTCCGCGGCGAACGGGCATCGCTTGATGAAGCGGCACTCGGGGGGTGGGTTGATCGCGGCGGAGATGCCACCCTTGATCTCGACCGGCTGCCGCTTGAGGCTGGGATCGGGCACCGGGACCGCCGAGAGCAGCGCCTTCGT
>JBDTWT010000174.1:0-3711 GCA_040006555.1 Chloroflexota bacterium | reverse complement strand
GCACTGGTGAGCGAGCTCGACGGCCTGGCGACGGCCGGCTTCGACTGCACGAACCTCTTCATCAGCGACCGCGCCCACCTCGTGATGCCGTACCACGTGCTCCTCGATCAGCTGGAGGAGCGTGAGCGCGGGGCGAAGAAGCTCGGGACGACGTCACGCGGGATCGGTCCGGCCTTCGTGGACAAGGTGGCGCGCCGCGGGATCCGAGTAGTGGATCTCATGGAGCCGGAGGTCTTCCGCGCTCGCCTCGAGGCGGCGCTTCCCCGCATCGGCCACATGGTCGAGCACCATCGCGGAGCGGATGACGATCTTGACGCCGCCATCGCCGAGGCCACGGACTCCGACCGCATCGCGGAGGCGTACCTGGCCGCCGGCGAACGGCTGCGGTCGCATGTCGCGGATGGTCAGGCGATCGTCGATGATGCGCTCGACCGCGGCGAGCGGATCCTGCTCGAGGGCCAGCTCGGCACCATGCGCGACATCGACTGGGGCATCTACCCCTACGTGACGAGCTCGTCCCCGATCCCCGGCGGGGCGAGCATCGGCGCGGGGCTGCCGGCGGTCGCGATCGACCAGGTGCTGGGTGTCGCGAAGGCGTACACGACCGCGGTGGGCGCCGGCCCGCTGCCGACCGAGCTCCTGGACGCCGACGGTGAGGCTCTCCGCGAGCGTGGGGTGGAGTACGGGACGTCAACCGGTCGCGCTCGTCGCTGCGGCTGGTACGACGCCGTCGCGGTGCACTTCAGCGTCCGCCTTGCGGGCTACTCATCCATCGCGCTCACCAAGCTCGACGTGCTGGACGGATTCGAGCGCATCCTCATCGGCGTCGCGTATCGAGATCCCTCCGACGGCCGCGAGTGGACGACGGTCCCGGCCTCGGCATCGGTGTACGAGCGGCTCGAGCCGGTCTACGAGGAGCTCCCCGGCTGGCAGGCCGATACGACCGCCTGCCGCTCGTGGGGCGACCTGCCCGAGGGTGCGCGCACCTACGTCGAGCGCCTCGAGGCGCTGGCGGGCGTCCCGATCAGCCACGTCAGCGTCGGCCCCGAGCGCGCGCAGATGATCGTGCGGGCCTGACCGTGCCGGGAACCGATGCAGCCGCTCGGCTGGTCGTGCTCTACGACGCGGACTGCGGCTTCTGCTCCTGGTGCGCGACCGCTCTCGATCGGCTCGACCGCAGAGGCCGTCTCCGCCTGCTCCCGCTCCAGCGAGCGGCGGCGGAGCTGGGCGACACGCCGCCGGATGACGTCCTCCTCGAGCGGATGCACGTCCGCGATGAGGCCGGTCGCTGGGAGAGCGGCGGCGCCGCCCTGATTCGGATCGCCGGCCTCGTGCCGGTCCTCCGCCCCCTCGCGGTCGCCGGCCGCCTCCCACCGGTGAGGTGGAGCTTCGAGGCGTGGTACCGGATCGTCGCGCGCAACCGGCATCGGCTCGGCCGCCTGCTCGGCCTCGACGGGTGCACGTACCAGGGTCATTGACCCCACTGCGCCGGTATACTTTGCGAAAGCCGCACGACACAGACCCGTGAACCCGATCCGCGCGGTCAACAACCCAGCTGCCGACCCGAGCCCGCGACGGCCGATGCCGCCCGCGGGCTCTTTCGTGTGGAGGTGCCCATGACCGTCGAGCCACCGAGCGTCGCCGCCGGCGTCGAGGGCCGGCTGCGTCGCGCCTACGGCTTCGAGGAGGTGGCGCTTGTCCCCGGCGAGGTGACCGTCGAGCCGTCGGAGGTCGATCTCGGCACGGAGATCGGTGGGTTCGCCCTCGGCATCCCGTTCCTGGCCGCGGCCATGGACGCCGTCGCGGATGCCGACTTCGCGGTGCGCATGAGCCAGCACGGCGGGCTCGCCTTCGTGAACCTCGAGGGGCTCTACACCCGCTACGAGGATCCGTCGGGCGTCATCGAGAGGGTGATTGCGGCGGAGAGCGGGCAGGCCGCCGCATCGGTCCTGGCCGATGCGTACCGCGAGCCGGTCCGCGACGAGCTCATCGCGTCGGTCATCGGACGCATCAAGGCCGCTGGCGGACTGGCGGCCGTCGCGACGACGCCCGCCTCCGCGTGGGATCACGCCGAGGTGGCCGCTGCCGCGGGTGCCGACCTCTTCCTCGTCCAGTCGCAGGTGAGCAGCGCCCGCCACATCTCGACGTCGGGCCGCGTCCTGTCGCTCGCCGACCTCACGGGCGCGCTGAAGATGCCGGTCCTGGTCGGCAACACGGTGAGCGGCGAGGCCGCCTACCAGCTCATGCACCAGGGAGCCGCCGCGATCCTCGTCGGCGTCGGCCCGGGCGCCGCGTGCACGACGCGCGAGGTGCTCGGCATCGGCGTGCCGCAGGTGAGCGCGACGCTCGAGGTCGCCGAGGCACGGGACCGCTTCGAGCGCGAGACCGGCCGCTACGTCCCGATCGTCACCGATGGCGGCATGAAGACCGGCGGCGACATCGCCAAGGCCATCGCCTCCGGAGCCGATGCGGTCATGCTCGGGTCGCCCTTCGCCGGCGCCGTCGAGGCGCCCGGCCGCGGCTTCAACTGGGGCATGGCGGCCCCCTCGCCCACGCTGCCACGCGGCACGCGCATCAAGGTCGGCGAGCGGCTGCCCCTCGAGCAGATCCTCTTCGGCCCGGCGACCACCAGCCACGGGACTCAGAACCTCGTCGGCGCCCTTCGGCAGTCGATGGCGGCCCTCGGCGCGCGGACCATCCGCGAGATGCACGAGGTGCCGATGGTCATCGCGCCGTCGATCGCGACCGAGGGCAAGTCCTGGCAGCTCGGCGGGCGAGAGTAGGCCGATGCCCATCGACCGCACCCTCGTCCAGGAATGGCTCGACCGTTACATTGTCGCGTGGCGGGCCAACCAGCCCCAGCCCATCGCCGACCTCTTCAGCGAGGACGCGGTGTACCGCTACCGCCCCTATGCCGACGACGCGCAGACCATCCGCGGCAGGGACGCCATCGTCGCCGCGTGGCTCGAGGAGCCGGATGCTCCGGACGCATGGGACGCCAAGTACGAGCCCTACGCTGTCGACGGCGACCGTGCGGTGGCGACTGGCTCGAGCTGCTATTACGCGACGATCGACCAGCCGGAGCGGGTCTACTACAACTGCTACCTGCTGCGCTTCGAGCCCGGCGGTCGGTGCACCGAGTTCACCGAGTACTACATGGAGGTGCCCGCGGCGGGGGCGTGACCGATGACGTCCTCACCGAGCGGAGCCGATAGACTCAGCGTGAGGTGACGGATCGGACGGACAGCGACGAGGGACGGCCGCCGGACCGTGGGCGCACGGTCCACGGCGAGCCCGCCAATGCCGGCCACCGCGTCCTCGCCCCCGACGACGCAGAGGTGGAGGCATACCTCGAGCAGGCCCTCCATGCCCCGCCGCCACAGCGCGTCGAGACCGAGGCGCCCGAGCAGCCCGATACCGTCGCCGTCCTCGATTTCGGGAGCCAGTTCGCCCAGCTCATCGCCCGGCGCGTTCGCGAGCTCAACGTGTACTCCGAGCTCCTGCCGCACGACACGCCGATGGCCGAGCTCGAGCGGCGCGGCATCAAGGCCGTGATCCTTTCGGGCGGCCCCGCCTCGGTCTACGACGCCGACGCCCCACGTGCGGACCCGGCGCTCTGGTCGGGGCGCATCCCGGTCCTCGGAATCTGCTACGGGCTCCAGCTCATGGCCCACGAGCTCGGCGGCGAGGTCGTGCCCTCCGCGAAGCGCG
>JBDTWT010000173.1:0-3719 GCA_040006555.1 Chloroflexota bacterium | reverse complement strand
GGCAACTGGAGCTCGTGGCCGCCGCACAAGCACGACACCGACGACATGCCGCGCGAGGCCGTGCTTGAAGAGATCTACTCCTACGCCTTCCGCCGCCCCGAGGCCTGGGGCATCCAGCGCCTCTACCGCGCCGATGGCTCGCGCGACCTGCTCTGGGCGGTGCGGGACGGCGAGACGGTGATCGTCCCCGATGGCTACCACCCCTTCGTCGCCACCCACGGCGACGACGCGTACTACCTCAACGCCCTCGCCGGCGACGTCCGCACCATGGCCTGCTCATTCGACCCGGCGCTCGACCACGTGCGCGAGGCGTGGGCGTCCATGGAGCCCGATCCGAGGGTGCCGCTGGTCCGTTAGCGCCGCTCAGGGGCTGGCGGCACCACGCGCTTGCCTGAGGTGTCTGTAACTGCAACTGACTGGCCGATACGAACCTCCGGCGCACGCAACGGGCGTGGAGGGGCCTCCTGCTCCGCGGTTGTCCTCCAGAGGTGGAATCCCGGCGAGCGAGTCTCAGTTAGATGAGCGGGCGGTAAGCAGGCGATAAGGACCGATCGCGCAGCATCGGCGCATGTCGTACCGAATACGTGCGGTTCTCGAGGCGCGCCGAGCCTGGAACCGCACCGCACAGGAGCTCGCGGCAGAGCTGCTGCACGCTCGTCGAGCTCTTGGCGCGCGGCAGAAGGACGTCGCGGCGGCGATCGGGATCTCAGGCGCCGAGGTGTCGCGGCGGGAGCGAGGCCGCGTCGGTCGAGTTCCGGGCGAGCGACTCGCAGCACATGCGGCGGCCGTCGGGCTGCGGCTCTCCGTGAAGCTCTATCCGACCGGGGGCGGCATCCGGGACGTCGGCCAGGCGCGATACGTGGCCAGGCTGGTCACCCGGCTCTCCGACCTGCAGGCCCAGATCCGAGCCGCGCAACTGAAGGCCCGCGACATCAGGGCGACTCGCCTCGTCCTCGCCGTGGCGGGCAGCCACGCGAATCGGCGAGCGCTCGCGTCGGCGCGGCCCGCGCTCGTCGCATCCTTCGAGATGGACTCGCGCCGCATATGGGAGGACCTCGCGGCCGGGCGCGACGCCGGGCGCGACGCGATCCTCGTTCTGTGAGGCTCGCCTGGAGGCGCCAGGCGTCCGTCTCCTGCCTCAGCTGCACCGGGCGTCTCTAACTCCAACCGACCGGCCGATGCGAACCTCCCACGCACGCGGGGGCGAGGTAGGACCCCCCTGCTCGGCCATCGCGTGCGTCAGCCGCAAATCCCGCGACTGATTCGCAGTTACGTGCGCGACGCGAGAACCCACCGGCGACGCACCAACTCCGCCCATGACCGCACCGCACCGCCAGAAGTGCGCGCCGCGATGTAATCCGCGGCTGCTCTCCCCGTTCTGTCTGCGTTATCCGGCCTCATGGCCGCCGAGCAACGTTCAGACGGAGACGAGCAATGACACCCGACAGGAAGGCGAACCCCGAGAAGATGGGCGCACGGAACGCCCGCACCACCACGCGCCTCGCGGTCAGCGCCCCTGCCGGGCTCGCCGTGCTGCTCATCATTGGCACCGTGGCGTTCGGCCACGAGGGCCTCTTCCCCCGCCAGCCCGACCCGGACGCCGACACGGGCGCCCGCGTCGAGGCAACTGCCACCCCCAAGGCCGAGGAGATCGCCCAGGCGACCCCCAAGCCGGCCGCCACCCCCAAGGCCGATGAGGTCGCCCGGGTAGAGGCGACCCCGAAGCCGGTGCAGGCCGAGCCGACCCCGAAGCCGGTTCAGGCGCAGCCCGAGAGGACCCCGAAGCCCGTCCCGGCTCCCCAGCCGCCGACGGAGCCCACGGAGCCCACGGCCGCGCTGACCCTCAGCGTCGCCCCGAGCGACTACCCCGGCAAGCTCATGCTGAGCTGGTCCGCATACGGCGGCGACGGCTTCCACTACTACAAGCTCGTCCGATCGCACGACGCGACCGCGACGTGGCCGGCCAGCGGTGACGACGAGATGATCGCCGCCATCGGCAACCCCGCGGAAACGGCATTCCGGGACCGCCCGGAGTGCGGCGTCACCGTCTTCTATCGCGTCTTTGCGGTCCGCAGCACCGACGCCGGCTACCAGGTGCTCGCCCCGAGCAACACGGTGAGCGCGGTCACGGAGTGCCCGGCGCCGCCGCCGGCCACGGTCGGCATCGGCTTCGATGCTGTCTTTGCAGACGGACAGGTCCACCTGGCGTGGGGCGCGTGCGAGGTCGAGGGCTTCAACGCCTGGAAGATCGTGCGCTCCCAGACGAACGCCGAGCCGATGTACCCGGAGAACGACGGAACCGTCCTGATCGCCGTGATCGGCGACCCGAACCAGACCTCGTTCGTCGACACGTCGGTGGAGTCCGGCCAGACCTGGTTCTACCGAGTGCTCGCTCGGGCCGATCAGGGCGGCGGGAACTTCATCGCCTGCCAGACCCAGGCAGCAGCGGTGACGATCCCGTAGGACCCATGGAAGGGGAGGTACCGGTGGCTCCAGTACCCCGGAGCCGTTGTCCGGGCCTCCCCGCCCACCTACGGTGCACGAGCCGATGCAATCCGATGGCTCACCCAGCGCGTCCCGCATGGCTCCCGAGCGGGAGCGTGAGCTGGTTTCGGCCGCCCGGACCGATCCTCGTGCCTTCGCCGAGCTCTACGACTACTACCTCCCCCGCATCTACGGATTCATCTTTCGACGAGTCCAGGAGCGTTCCGTGGCCGAGGACATCACCGCGACGACCTTCCAGCGCGGCCTCGAGGCGCTGCGACGAGGCACCTTCCGCAACGATGCGTTCGGTGGCTGGCTCTACCGCGTGGCCGCCAACTCGGTCGTCGACCACGTCCGTGCCGGGTCCCGCGTCGTCCCCATGGACGACTCGACGGAGTTCGACGTCGAACCGTCCCTCGCGGCCTTCACCGCGTCCCTCGAGCGCGACGAGCTGCGGGCCGCGATGCATCGGCTGCCGGAGGCTCATCGGCGCCTTCTCCTGCTCCGCTTCTTCGACGACCTCGACACCGACGAGATCTGCGCGGTTCTCGGCTGCTCGCGGAGGACCTTCGCTGTGAAGCTCCACCGTGCGCTGGCCGCCCTCCGTGGCGTGATGCTCAGCCAGTCGGAGGCGACCGATGCAGCCTGATCCGCGCTTCGACTTCCAGCTCGAGGCCGATCTCGCCGCGGCCGGCGCCATCGCGCGCTCCGCCGCGGACCAGATGCCGGCCCCGGCCTTCGCGTCGAGCCTTCGATCGCACCTGCTGACGTCCTTCGTGCGGGCCGCCACGCCGGCCGCCGCGCCGCGCCGGTCGCGCTGGGCCTTCGCCCGGCTTGCGCCCGTCTTCGCCGGCATCCTCGCGCTCATGCTCGCCACCATCGTCGCCGCCGGCGTCCTGCGCCTCCTTGCGCCGCCGGAGACCCCGCCGCCGGCGCCCACGCCGTTCGTCAATGCCGCCCTCATCGGCGGCGGCGCCCGGACGCCCACTCCCTCGCCTTCACCGTCGCCCTCACCGACGCCTTCGCCCACCGCGAGCCCCTCACCGACGCCTTCGCCGACACCCACCCACGTGCCCACGCCGAAGCCGACCCCGGTGCCGACACCCGAGCCCACGCCGACGCCGGTGCCGACCCCCACGCCTCCGCCGCCGATGGGTGAGCTGGCGCTGGGCCTGACCGGCTGCAACGGCGGCGTGGTCATCGACTGGTCGGCGACCGCGGACGCTCGCTTCGCG
>JBDTWT010000172.1:0-3721 GCA_040006555.1 Chloroflexota bacterium | reverse complement strand
GTACTCACGGAGTACGAACGGTCGGACACCGGGACTGAACGAAAGTTCGCACCGGACCGGGCCAGACTGCGCTCATCCATACCAAATTCGGGCGCGAGAATCCCGTCAGGCACGCCGTGTGCAGATCGGCGCTGCTAGCACTGTCGGACTGCAGGTCCGCCCAGATGACCTCGTACGTACTTTCTGCCGGATGGGGAAGAACCCAGGTCGGTTTTGTGTCCACCGAAGGCGCGCCGCAAGGACCGCGTCTCCAGCGAGAGAGGGTTTTATCAGATGTCAATGAAGTCACATGGACGGCAGCGCCGCGCGGGCCTGCGTTTCCTGGCCATGGTCACGTCGCTCGCCACCTTCGCGATCTTCGCGTTCCCGGCCAGCGCTGCCCCCGGCAACAACGGCACGGTGAAGATTCACGAGGGCTCGCCCAGTTCGCCTCATGCGATCGAGCCGAACAACCCACACGTGTGCGACTTCCACATCCACGCGTGGAACTTCGACCAGGGTCAGGTCCTGACCTATTCCATCGAGGGGCATGGCGGCCCGACGGCGGGCCCGAGCTCCGCGAGCGGAACGATCGTCACCTCCACTGACGGCGAGCATCGCTGGGAGGGCACGAGCGAGCACTTCAACGGCCCGGGTGGACGGGTGATCGCGCCCGGACACTACAAGCTGACGGTCGACACCGGCAACGGAACCTCGACCCAGGACAAGCACAAGGTCTTCTGGGTTGAGTGCGGCACCGCCGGCGACGACGACGACGACGACGATGACGACGATGACGACGACGATGACGACGACACCGGCGATGACGACGATGACGACGACGACGACGACGACGACACCGGCGAGGACGACGACGACGACGACGAGGACGACGACGACGACGCCGACGACGACGATGATGACGACGATGACGACGATGACGACGACGATGACGACGACGACGACACCGGCGGCGGTGGTCAGGGACCGGGTGGCCCGCAGGGACCGGGTGGCCCGCAGGGACCGGCTGGCCCGCAGGGACCGGCTGGCCCGCAGGGACCGGCTGGCGCTGGCTCCGGAACGGCGGGCGGCACCGGCGGCCCGGCACGGAGCGGTACGGCGGGCGGCACCGGCGGCCCTGGTGGCGGAACCCTTCCGAACACGGCGGTGTCGCTACCCGATCCCCTGACCTCGGTCATGGTCGGCCTCGCGACGCTGGCGGTCCTCGGCTCGGTGGGGACGCGCGCGCTGCTTCGCATGCAGAAGGAGCCCAGGAAGCGCTGACAGTGGGCCGCGCCGGCGTTGCGGCGTGGCCTCCTCAACCATGACAATGAGCCGCGGGACCAACCCGCGGCTCATTGCTTTGGCCGGCGTCAGTCGATCGGCGTGGGGACGGGGAGCGAGCCCTCGGTGGTCATGGACCACACGCCGATGAGCGCCGAGATGTTGTGCTGGACGAAGTCGATCCGGATCCAGGGATCCAGCGCGTCCTTCCCCCAGGCACCGATCACCATCTCCGGATCCGGAAAGAGCTCGGTGTTCTCGGGGGTGAACTGCACCCGCAGCTGGAACTGCGCGTTGCGCCGCGCGGCCGCCGCATAGCGGGCTGCCGCCTCATCGTCACCCGTCGCCGCAGCCATGGCCCACACGGCGACCAGGGCCTCCCCCTTGGTCGCGGTCGACGTGTAGTTGATCGGGCTCTGGAGTGCCGAGCCGCCCGCGCGCATCGGTCCATCGGCCGCGGTGAACTGGTTCGCGACCATGCTCTCCGCCTGGAGGTACGCCACATCTCGATAGGAGGCATCCGGGCTCAGCTGGTACAGCTCGCTAAGGGCGAGCGCGAGCCAGTGGTCTTCTCGCGGGACCTGCCCCGCCTCCGGGATGTCGCCATCGCGCCGGTGTACGAGGTACTCGGCGGCACGCTCGGCGGCGTCGAGATACGGGCCGTCAGGATAGTGCCGGGCCAGCCGGGTCAACGCCAGGAGCGCCTCACCGGGGTAGTAGTCCGAGTCGGGCTCGAGGGACGGTTCCTGCAGCGCAGCGTCGTACGACTGGTAGTAGCGCCCCGGTTCATCGGCCAGCTCCAGCGACATCATGAACTCCGACAGTCCTGAGATGAGCTCGTCTCGGGAGTCATCGCCGAGGACCCGCCGTCGCTCGAGGAGCGCCACGAGGGCAAGGGCCTGGCCGCCGAGCTTCATCCGCCCCTCGTAGGTGAACGCCAGACCACCGTCGCCGGCCGGCACTGAGTGGTCCTCGATGTACTGTGCCGCGCGCTCCGCGGCGTCGAGCACCCTCTCGTCCCTCAACACGTCGTAGGCCTGGAACAGCGAGTAGGTGGTTCCCGCGTGCCGGACCTCGTTGTAGTCCACGGCCTCGAACTCCCGGGCCTCGGGGTAATAGATGTAGAAGAAGGAGCCATCCTCGCGGCCCACCCCGGCCAGCCAGGTCGCGCCCATCCGCGTGCGTGCCAGCGCAAGGTCGGCGAGCGGTCCCGGCTGAAGCTCACGCGCCCCGTCGAGGAGCGGGTCGATCGCGGTCGAACTGGCGAAGGCAGGAAGGCGAGAGGCCGCAAAGCCGACGAAGGCGCCGGCGCTGACCGCCGTCACCAGGACGAGGGCGACGGTCGCCCACCTCAGCTTGTCATTGCGCACCGGGATCCTCCGTGTTGGCCGCTGAGGATAGCGGCGGGCACGGACATCCCGGTCACCGTACGCCGCGGATTGAGTACTAACGGGCGGGGAGGATCGGACGGGTGCGTGACGGAAGATGCGCGCATGAGCAGGTCCCTCTCCGATCGGATCGTGACGTCGCTCGCGACGGCGGCGCTCGTCGCTGGGCTGAGCGTCGGAGCCGTCTCCGCCACCCATGGCGGCACCCACGTGACGCTCGAGCCCGATACGAAGGGCTGCAACGGCGTTCTGCCCTCGAATGACGGCAACACCGACATGCGGTTCGCCGGCGGCAGCATGCAGCCGGGCAGCACCGCCCTGTTCGAGGTCACGTACCCCGTCAACGCCGCGAGTGTCGGCAAGCAGTTCACCATCCTCGACTGCGCGTTCATCAACGGCGTCGCGGCGCTGCGCTACACCGTCTCCTTCGTGCCGAGCAACGAGTCCTACGTGCTGGTGCTGGGACTGGCAATTCCCGCCAACGCTCCGGTCGGCGGCCAGTACTGCAACTACGTCAAGACGACCGGCAGCCCCACGGCGTCGCAGGGCAGCCAGCGCAAGGCGGGTCCCGCGTGCTTCACGATCCAGGCCCCGCCCGCACCGGCCGCCCCCGCTGCGCCAGCCGCGCCGCCGGGCACGTCGAGCGGCGGTGCGACCCCTCCCGCGCCGGCAGGCGGCGCGTCGACCGGCTCGACGCCGGCGCCGGGGGCGCCTCTCTTTCTGCCCAATACCGCGACGCGCTCGAGCCGCATGGGCGGCTGAAGGCTCCGCGAGCCCTAGACGATCGCGAGCTCGCGCCCGACGCGCTCGAAGGCCTCGAGGCATTGGTCGAGCTCCTCGCGCGTGTGCTCGGCGGTGACAATCGTCCGCACCCGGCTGCGATCCTCGGGGACGGTCGGGAACCCGATGCCCATGGCGAAGACGCCCTCCTCGAACAGCCGATCGCTGAACCGATGCGCCAGCGCCCCCGCGCCGACGATGACGGGGGTGATCGGCGTCTCCGAGGCACCCGTGTCGAAGCCGATGCGCGCGAGCCCCGCCTTGAAGTGGCGCGCGTTCTCCCACAGGCG
>JBDTWT010000171.1:0-3730 GCA_040006555.1 Chloroflexota bacterium | reverse complement strand
TGCCCACGAACAGGAGCAGCAGCCACCGCTTGAGGTGCATGCCGGGGTACATCCAACGCGGGAGGCGCGGTCCCCTCATCGCTTCAGCTCCCGGTGGAAGGTCGACACCGATGTGTCCGGCAGGTCGGCGAGGCGTGCGGCGAGCTCCTCGCCGAGGACGATCGAACGGTGATAACCGCCGGTGCAGCCGAGCGCGATGCGCAGCTGCTCCTTGCCCTCGGTGCGATACGCCGGCGCGGTGAGCCGGAGGAGCTCGACGACCAGGTCGAGGAAGCGCTTCGCGGCGGGTTGGTCGAGGACGAACTTGTGTACCGGCGCCTCGAGGCCGGAGAGCGGCTTCAGCTCCGCCTGCCAGTACGGGTTGGTCAGGAACCGCACGTCGAAGACGAGGTCCGCGTCGAGCGGCATACCGAACTTGTAGCCGAAGGTGACGATGCTGATCTCCAGCGTGCGGGCGCCGCCCTCGAGCGGCACGATCGCCAGCAGCCGCTCCTTGAGCTGGCCGATGGAGAGGCCTGTCGTGTCGATCACGTGGTCCGCCATCTCGCGGGTCCGTGTCAGGCGGCGGCGCTCCTCGGCGATGCCGGCCTGGACGCCGGCGCGCCCCATCTCGAGTGGATGGCGGTGTCGCGTCTCGCTGAACCTGCTCACCAGGCTTGCGTCAGTCGCCTCCAGGTAGACGAGCTCCAGGCGCGATCCCTGCGCCCTGAGCTCGGCGGCCGCCCGCTCGATCGCCGGCGCAGGATCGCCGGCGCGGATGTCGAGCACGAGCGCCGCGCGACGGTAGCGCTCCGGCTCCGTGCGGCGAAGCTTGAGATAGCCATCGAGGAGCTCGGGCGGCAGGTTGTCGACGCAGGAGTAGCCGATGTCCTCGAAGAGCTTGCTGGCCTGGCTCTTCCCCGCCCCGGACAGGCCGCTGATGACGACGAAGTGCTCCGTCGTGACCGGCCGCGGGTCATTGGCGGACGCCTCCTTCACCGCCGGCGCCTTCCTGCTCCGGCGGGAACGCTCCGTCGCGATGGCTGCGCTGCGCGGCACCTGCTCCTCCGGTGTTCGACCGCCGCGAGTATACCCGCGCTCACGCACGATTCGGGGCATGCCGACCCTCCAGCAGGCCGCGAACCGTCGCGCCGGCGGATGACCGCAGGGCGGCGAGATCGTATCCGCCCTCGAGCGTGAGGGCGACTCCGGGCAGCTCCAGGCGCGTGCTGAGCGCCCCGACCAGGCGCGCGACGTCGCCGAATCCCTCGTCGCTCACCGCGAGGTGCGCGAGCGGGTCGTCTCGGTGCGCGTCGTAGCCGGCGGAGACGAGGAGCGCCTCGGGCCCGAAGGCCTCGATCGCGGGGAGCAGATCGTCGCGCCACGCGGCGACGAACTCGGCATCGGCGGCGCCCGCCGGGAGCGGATGGTTGTGCTTCGTGCCCCCGGCCTCGCCACTCCCCCGCTCCGCGGCCGATCCGGTGCCGGGGTAGAAGGGCGCCTGGTGCGTCGAGGCGTAGCACAGGTCCGCATCGGCGTGGAAGATCGCCTGGGTGCCGTCGCCGTGGTGGACGTCAAGGTCGACGACCGCAATCCGGCGCGCGAGGCCGTCGCGGCGCAGCACGGCCGCGGCGAGCGCCACGTTGTTGAGCAGGCAGAACCCGGCCGCGCGACCCACGTCGGCGTGGTGCCCGGGCGGCCGCACGACGGCGAACGCGACCTCGGCGTCGCCCGACGCCACCGCGCGCGCGGCCTGGGCCGTCGCTCCGGCGGCGAGGCGAGCGGCGCGAAGGGAGCCCGGGACGACGTACGTGTCGAGGTCGAGCCAGCCACCGCGGACCTCGGCCACGCCGAGAAGGGTCAGGTACTCCGGGGCGTGGATGAGGTGAACGTCCTCGTCACCCATCTCCTCCACGACCGGCTCCACGAGCTCGACGCGTGCGGCGGACGCCGCATCCCGGACGCCGTCGGCCACCGCCTGGCGCCGCGCGGGACGCTCGGCGTGCCCGGGAGACGCGTGTCGGTCCATCGCCTCGTCCGTCAGGAGCCAGACGCTCACCTCCGCGTGGTGCGCATGAGCTGGAGCGTCGCCTCGAACAGCGCGTACATCACGAGCGACAGGACGGCCGAGCTGAGGGGGTCGCCGCCGGGGGTCGCGATCACGGCGAACAGCACGATGAGCAGGACGGCCTGCCTGCGCCGCCGAGAGAGGAACGAGTAGCTGAGGATCCCGACCCGCCCGAGCAGCAGCAGGACGATCGGGAACTCGAAGGCGAGGCCGAAGGCGAGCATCACGGTGAGGGTGAAGGTCACGTAGTCGGACAGCCGCAGCAGCGGGTCGACGCCCGGCAAGGTCAGCGAGAGCAGGAACTGGACGGCGTACGGCATCACCAGGTAGCCGAGGCCGATGCCCAGCACGAACAGCGCGATGGCCGCGACGAGGAGCGGCCAGACGAAGCGACGCTCGACCCTGGTCAGGCCGGGCGTCACGAACCGCCACAGCTCGTACAGGATCACCGGCACGGACAGGGCGATGCCGACGTACAGGGCGACCCGCAGGCGGACCCCGAGCGACTCGCCGATCCCGAGCTGGACCAGCCGATCCTGGTCGTCGGGCAGTGGCGCCCGCAGGAGCCCGATGATCGGCTCCGCCAGGAAGAACCCGAGCACGCCCGCCACCACGATCGAGATCGCGATGACGATGATGCGGCTGCGAAGCTCGTCGAGATGCTCGACGAGGCTCATCGTCGCGGCGTCGTCGCGACTGAGCGAGCGGGAAGGCTCCTCCGACGGTGGGTCGCTGGTCACGCGCTCGTGAGGCGTGGCCGCGCCGGCCTAGTGGTTCGGAGTTTCGCCGGTGGGGCGATCGTCGCTGGTCGTGCGCTTCGGCTCTCCGCGCACCGTGTCCTCGAGTTCGTTCGACGCCTTGCGGAACTCGCGGATGCCCTTGCCCAGCGCGTTGCCGATGTCCGGCAGCTTGCCTGGGCCGAAGAGGATCAGCACGATCACGAGCACGAGGATGAGCTCAGCGGGACCGGGGACCGGCATGGTCAGAAACCTCCGATGCGCGCCACGTCAGCGACGCTGCGCCTCGGAGTCTACCACCAGGTCCCGCATCTGACTCCGGAGCCGCTCGGCGGCCGCGGCCGCGGCCGCGCGCCAGTCCGGGCCGCTCGATGCGCCGGCAATTCCGCGGGACACGGAGACCAGTCCGGGCGCCCAGGCACCGTGAGCGGCGCGCATCGCGCGATCCAGCTCTCCACCCTGCGCCCCGACGCCCGGGACGAGGAACGGCGGCCCCGGGACAAGCGCCCGGAGACGTTCGAGCTCGTCCGGCGCCGTGGCGCCCACTACGAGCCCCACACGGCCGTCCCGCCACGTGCCGGCCACCCATCGGGCGACGGTCGCGTGCAGCGGCTCGCCCTCCACCTGGAGCTCCTGGAGCCGGCCCGCGGACGGATTGCTCGTCCGCGCCAGCACGTAGACGAGCCGATCCGGGTAGGCCACGAACGGCTCGATCGCGTCCTCGCCCAGGTACGGCGACAGGGTGACCGCATCGGCCTCCAGGTGGCCGAACAGCCCGGCGGCGTACCGCTCTGCCGTCGTCCCGATGTCGCCGCGCTTGGCGTCGAGGACACAGACGAGCTCGGAGGGCACGTCGCGCCGCACGCGCTCGAGAGCCGCCCAGCCGGCCGATCCCCAGGCCTCGAAGAAGGCGACGTTGATCTTCACCGCCACGACATGCTCGGCG